>CAZUEV010000024.1:0-7541 GCA_964619355.1 Candidatus Woesearchaeota archaeon | reverse complement strand
TGTAGTCCAAATAATAAGATACTCATTATCTTTTCCTTCAACTTTAAATTTAACAAAAATTGAGTTATCTTCAATTTCTCTATATTCACATTCATGTTTAGCCAAGGCAGTAGAACATTCAGAACACCAACTAAGTGTTTTCTCACCCTCATACAAACGTTTTTCTTCTTCTGCCCTTTTTACTAACCACCAAACGCTTTCAACCCACTCTTCATTAATGGGGTGGTACGCATTTTCATAATCCATCCAGATACCAAGTCTAGATAGATCTTCATCCATTAATTTTGCATGCTCAACTGAAAACTTCATACACTCTTTAGCAAATTTATCTAAACCAAAACCAATGATTTCCTCTTTTGTTTTCAAACCAAGTTTCTCTTGAACCTTGGAAGCAGTAGGCATACCATGCATATCATAACCAGCCCTATCCCAAACATGAAAACCCTTCATACGTTTATATCTTAAAGCCGCATCTTTCAAAGAATTATTCCAGGCATGTCCTATATGCAATCTACCAGAAGTATAGGGTGGACCCTGTAAGAAATAAAATGGTTTTTTCCCTTTATTCTTATCTTTAGATTTTTGATAAATCTTATTCTTTTTCCAAAAATCTAATACTTCTTCCTCAATTTTCTTTGCATCATACATTTTTTGACCGTTGCCAATTATATTTTAAATATGTTTCCATTGAAAAAGCCTCCGAAAGAGACAAAACTACATAATAATGATAGAAATACTATTAATTTCATTTATTACACTCATAATAAAAAATAGCGTATTGCCTTTTATATAGGTTTTGATTATACTTGTCAAATGCTCACATAATTCTTATAAATGAAAGAGCATTCATTTCTGCAGTAAAATGTGGACTGAAAAATATAGGCCAAAAACATTCTCAGAAATTAAAGGGCAAGAGCAAATAGTTTCAAGAGTAAAGGCATTTGTAGAAAAGAATGAAATGCCACACTTGATGTTTACAGGACCTGCAGGAGTGGGAAAAACAACATTATCATTGATAGTAGCAAGAGAATTGTTCGGAGAGGATTGGGAACACAGCTTCTTAGAATTAAATGCATCCGATGAGAGAGGCATAGATGTAATAAGAGTTAAAGTAAAAGATTTTGCGAGAACAAAGTCAATTAGAGATACGCCTTTCAAAATAATTTATTTAGATGAGTGCGATTCATTAACAAAAGAAGCTCAGCAAGCATTAAGAAGAACTATGGAAAACTACTCGAGAACTTGCAGATTCATATTATCGTGCAATTATAGCTCAAAAATAATAGATCCAATACAATCAAGATGTACAGTATTCAGATTTAAACCATTAGAAAAAGAAAATATTTTAGAAATAATTGGAACAATTTGCGAAAAAGAAGGATTAAAGATAGAAGAAGAAGCAGTTTATTCAATTTTTGAGTTGAGCAATGGGGATGCAAGAAAGGCAGAAAACATATTACAAGGTTGTGCAGCAATAACAGATGTTATAACGAACCAAGTAGTTTATGGAATTGTATCTGCGGCTGAACCAGCGGAAATAAAATTAATTCTAAATATGTGTGTAAAAGGAAATTTCATAAAAGCAAGAGATTTATTATTGGATACGATGTCAAAACATGGATTATCAGGATTAGATATTATAAAACAAATTCAAAGAGAAGTTCTAAGTTTGGAAATAGACGCTAATAAAAAGATGGACATGATTGAAAGATGCGGAGAAATAGAATTTAGAATGGTAGAGGGTTCGGATGAGTTTGTACAATTAGAAAGTTTAATTGCCGGATTCTCAAAATGATTTGGGCAGACAAACATTCTCCACAAAAATTAAACGAAGTAGTGGGAGACAAACCACCATTATTGAAACTTCAGGACTTTATTCTAAATTACCAAAGGTTTAGAAAAAAAGCTATGATAATTCATGGTCCAACTGGAACTGGAAAAACTAGTTCAATATATGCAATAGCCAAAGAGAATAATCTTGAAGTGATAGAAGTAAATTCTTCAGATGTAAGAAATAAAAAAGGAATACTTGAAACATTTGGAGATTCATTAGATCAAATGAGTTTATTCAAAAAAGGAAAAATATTTCTATTCGACGATATAGATGGATTAAGTGGGACAAAAGATAGGGGAGGAATCCAAGCAATAGTTTCATTGCTCCAAAAATCAGCACATCCAATAGTTCTAACATCAAATGATCTGTGGAATAAGAAATTCTCATCACTAAGGTCAAAAGCTGAAATTGTAGAATTCAAACCATTATCTCACCTAGAGATACAAAGAGTTTTAGAAAAAATCTGTTCAGAAGAAGATCTGGAAATAACAAAAGATGTACTAAAAGCAATTTCAATAAAAAATGAAGGTGATGCAAGAGCGGCAATAACTGATTTACAATCAATAACAATAGAGTTGAACAAAATAAGTAAGGAAGATATAGAAAATTTAGGCTACAGGGAAAGAATTGAATCAATATTCAATTTACTACAAATAATTTTCAAAACAAAAGATATCTATGCAATAAATCAAATGACTGATAGTGTAAATTTAAGTTTAGACGAAATTATGTTATGGATAGAAGAAAACATAACAAATGAATATACAGGAGAAGAAATATTTAATGCATTCGAAAAATTGTCCAAGGCAGATGTGTTTAGAGGAAGGATTAGGAGAAACAGGCACTGGAGATTTTTAGTTTATCAAAAATTATTAATGGGTTCCGGTGTTGCAGTATCAAAGAAAGAAAAGAAAAGAAACTTTTCAAAGTATTCAAGACCGCAAAGAATACTAAAACTTTGGAGATCGAAGATGAGATATGCAAAAAGAAAAGAAATTTCTGAAAAATTAGCAGAACAACTTCACATTTCATCAAAGAAAGCATTAAGAGAAGTTATCCCTTACTTAAAAAAAATAGCAAAAAACAAAAAATATGTAGAAGATTTATACTTAGACGAAGATCAATTTAATATTCTTTCATACTAATTTTTCTTAATCTTTTTATTCTCTCATGTGTTGGGGGGTGAGTACTAAATAATCTCATAAAATTCTTTGAAGAAAATGGATTAATAATAAACATACTAGCTGTTGCTTGATTCCCTTTCTTTAATTTCCGGGGATTACTTTCCAGTTTCTCTAAAGCAGAAGCTAAAGCTGAAGGATCCTTGGTAATCTTTGCTCCAGTTTCATCAGCAATATACTCTCTAGAACGAGAAATTGAAAGCTGAAGAATTGTAGCAGCCAAAGGGGCAACAATTGATAATGCTAAAATGTGAAATAAACTAGCACTATTTTCATCTCTTGAACCAAATATGGCACCAAAACGTGCAATCATAGCAATGTAAGCAATAGCACTGGCCAAGATTACTGCAACAGTTTGAATTAATGTATCTTTATTTTTTATATGCCCTATCTCGTGGGCCAAAACACCACGCAACTCTCTTTCATCTAACAAATCTAACAATCCTTCAGTAACAGCAATAACAGCAGTTTTCTGAGATCTTCCAGTTGCAAATGCATTGGGAGTATCTTTTGGAACGATAAATACTCTTGGCTTCTTTATTTTGGCCCTATCTGCAAGATCCTTAACAACATCATTCAATTTTGGATACTCTGTGTGTGAAGCAAGTTTGGCCTTATATATCTTCAAAACTATTTTATCGGAGTACCAAAAAGAAATAACATTCATCAAAATAGTAAATATCAAAGCAAGAGTTAATCCGAGAGTCCCACCCAAGGCAAATCCCAACATGAGAACTAATAAAGTTAAAACTCCGAGGACAACAAATGTTTTTATATTGTTAAAAATCATGAGACGAAAAAAAGAAAGAAATTGTATATAAACATTGTTATTGTTTAGTAATGTAATAGTAAGCACCTTGTGCAGCGATACTACCTTCTGCTACGGAAGTAATAAATTGTTTTAATCCAGTTGCATTGGTCAAATCACCCGCTGCAAAGAAACCATTTACGTTAGTTTCCTGATTCTTATCAACTTTTATTAGTCCATGGTCCAAACCAATGCCCAACTCCTTAGCAATACTAGTCAAAGGAATATGTCCAATTTGTACGAAAACTCCATCAAGCTTAATTTCCTTACCAGTATCTAATTTAACAGAAGTTACAAATTTGTCTCCAACTATTTCAACAACATTTGAATTGTAGATTACCTTTATTTTCTTTTCCTTCTGTACATTTTTTACTGTAATCGGCTCAGCTCCCAATTTATCCTTTCTATAAATAATATAAACTTTCTTTGCATAATCTTTCAACATCAAAGATCCGAGGCAAGCAGAATCACCCCCACCAACAACACCAACAACTTTTCCACCATACAATGGGCCATCACAAGTATAGCAATAATGTACACCCTTCCCTTCAAATTCTTTTTCTCTGGGAACTTTTAGTTTTCTATAATCCATACCAACAGCATAAATTACAGTTTTAGATTCGTAAGTTTTTTTATCCTTAGTTAAAACTTTAAATCCAGATTTACCTTTTTTAATACTCATAACTTCTCCAGTAATCATTGGAACTTTGTACTGTTTGACATGGTTAATGAATTTCTTCATCAAATTCATGCCAGAAATACCTGGTTCACCAATCCAATTGTCAACTTGGTGAGCAACATTTCCAGTTCCACCAAAATCTTTAGAGAGCATTACAGTCTTCATACCAAACCTAGCAGAATAAAGGGCAGCACCCAAACCTGCAGCTCCCCCGCCAATGATCAAAACATCATAAATCATTTTTTGGATTTCTCTAATGCTTTTTCAATTGCAGGCTTATTGAAACCAACGATAACTTCATCACCAATTACAATAACTGGAACCCCCATCTGACCAGATTTTTCTACCATCTCTTTAGCAGCTTCATGATCTTCAGCAACATCTATGTCTTCAAACTCAACATCAAGATCTTTCAAAAAATCCTTGGCCATAGTACAATAGGGACAAGTTGGTGTTGAATAAACTTTTACTTTTGTCATTTTATTTCCCCTCCCATATATTTTTCCTACTAAATATAAAACTTTTGGTGCTAATATTATGAATGGTCAATTTTATCAAAAACCAACTTATTAACAATAATTACATGCCCAACACCCTTAACACCCTTGTATTTAATAATAACACCCTTTACAACAAATTTCTGTTTCTTATCCAACCTAATCTTCAAACTATCAATTTTGTTTGATTTAATAATAACTTCTTCTACTTTCCCGAGGTAATGCCCAGAATCGGTATAAACTCTTTTTCCAATCAGTTCACCAGTATTTTTTAAAGCCCTATTAATTTTTTGTAATAGTATCTCTTTTTCGCCAGTGTAAGATTTTTTACTTATCTTTTTCTTATTTTTTAATTCTTTCAAATGTCTAAGTTTTGTTTCCAAACCAGAGATTACCTTATTTTTACTTTTTCCTCTTTGAAGATTAAGAACAAAAATAACAAAAAGTAAAATTAAAGCCAAAACTACAAAACCAACAATAAAATATAATTTATTTTGTTTCAGATATGTAAAAACCCCATACAGCACATTTATGATATTTAAAGAAGAAGTTTGTTCCCCTGAAAACAATTCATTTTCTTCAGGAGATACTTCAACTCCTTCTTCAATTTCTTCATACATGGATTTCAAATAGAGGTGCGCTTTGTTATCTTCAATATTTCTTAATTTAATGTATAAATCATAAAAACCATCACCATTCAAGTCAAGTTTTATCTTTTCACCCAAATAAATGGAAATAGTAATTGGTTGTGAATAAATTACAATTGTTGCCTTATCTGACTGCAAATCAATGATCTCTAAAGAATGACTATAAACAGTCTCATTTTGTGTGATATTAAACTTAGTCTTTTCACCATCTTTTAAAGTAAAGATTATGCCCCAATCAATCTCGTTATCTTCAAGCTCATAAATTGTCTTACCAGTTATACCGCCCCCTCCACCACTAGAATCTCCAGAAGTTTCGCTTTCTGAAGAAGTAGCAGTAACAGCAAAGCTATCAAATGCTGTCGCTGTTCCACCTGCCCATGTCACAAGAGACCTTAGTCTGTATGTTCCTGCATTTGCTGGAGAATTCAAGGTTGCAGTCAAGTCAGAGCTTCCAGAAGATGCAACATAAATTGTTTGCTGTCCAGAAGTATAATTTGTGTCCTCATTATTATTTGTTATCCAATAATCAATTGTAAAGTCCTGTCCAATGTCTTCATTTTGATTTTCAACAGTGATTGCTGAATCGAAAGAAGTTGAGGTCTGTACAGAAGCTGGAGCAGCAACAATTGCATCTGCAGGACCACCATAACCAGGAATCCTTACCTGAATCTGATTTGATTGATAAGTTGCCGAGTTAACAGTTGCACTTGTTTTTACAAATAATTTATTGGTGTTAGAGGCAGCCTTATCAACCACAACTGAACTAGAATAACTCCAGTTTTGGGTCCTGTTCAAGTTGATGGTTGGTATTATGTCCAGATCGGTATCAATAACTGATATTGAAGTTAAGTCAACTCCGCCAGAATTAACGACTTCTATAGAAAGTGTATAATTTACTGCTGTTGAGTTTTCAGAGTTGTAATATGCGTTTTTAGTAAGAGTCAATTGCTCATTTGCCGTCGTGGCAGGAACAGACAAAAGGATAGGGCTTGAGTTGCCTTCAATTTCAGTACCAGAATAACTATCTGTTCCATTAACTCTTGATTCCACCAAACTTGCATTATATGTTGTTGAATTTCTAGTATACTCTTTCAAATAACTTCTAAGCACGGTAGAATTTGCAGTAACAGTTGTAAGATCATAAGGACTTGAACCAGAATCAGTATCTGTTAAAGTTGTTGAAGTCGCACTACTTCCTCCTTTATTTATCGTCCTTAAAGATATGTTATAATTTATTGTTGTATTCGTAATGTTATAAATAGTTACAATTTTATCTAAAACAAACTCTGCCGAAGAACCAATAACAAAATTATCTGTACAAGTTTCATTAAACCCCTGATAACTAGTATTTGCATATAATGTATAACTTCCAACAGCCAATCCAGAAAAAGTTGTTTCAAACCCACCATCACTCACAGAGGTTAAATCTGCAGACGCATCCAAGTTATCAGAAGAGTTGATAACAGTTAAATTAACTGAATAAGAAGATATAGCATTTGTTCCATTTGAAACATTTCCTTGAACTAAAACTAATGCTCCTTGTTGATATCCACCACCAGCTTCGCAATTCACAGTTAAATTAATTAAAGTAAAATAAAAATAGCTTTCTGTAGAATTGTCAGATCCATCATTTAAAATAACTGTCCAATTATGTTCTCCCAAAGATAAATCAGTCCAATTATATGTGACAGAAGTTCCATTTGTTTGACTAGTATTTGTACTAATCAAACCACCATCACCATAAAACCAAACAGTCATACTATCCAAATCAACATCATAAACTGTGGCATTTAGTAAAACAGAAGAAACACTATCTTGATATGAAATATTTTCAGGAGAGTTTAGGGTTGTAGTTGGTATAGAGTTCAAATAACTATAATCAGCAGTAAAATTAT
>CAZUEV010000023.1:0-7594 GCA_964619355.1 Candidatus Woesearchaeota archaeon | reverse complement strand
GGCGGAAAAAGCAGAAGAGCTGCACGTATGACAACTATGAGACAAGGTCACCCAAATGTAATGGAATTCATAAAAAGCAAAGTTAGAGAAGACAAAAAAGCTTTAACACTAATGGAAGCAGGTTATGATGGAAGCATGGATGGTGAGGCTTGGACCACTGTAACTTTCCAAAATACAAATATCTCTGTAAGATTAGATGATTATTTTTTCGAACAAGTTGAAAACGGGGGAGATATTGAACTAAGAGGTGTAAAAACTGGAGAAATTCTTGGCTCTGTTTCTGCTGAAGAAATGTTAAAACAAATATCTTTTGGAAGTTGGCGTGTAGGTGATCCTGGAGTTCAATACGAATCAAAGATGCAAGAAATGCATACTTGTAAAAACTCAGGAAGACAAAATTCAACAAATCCATGTTCAGAATATTCTTTTATAGACGATACTTCTTGCAATTTAGGATCATTAAATTTAGTTAGTTTCACAGATGAGAGAGGAAATTTTGATGTAGAATCTTATGAAAAAGCAACAAGAATTGCAACAATAGCATTAGACATTGCAAATGATGCAGCATCATACCCTGTAGAAGAAATTGCAACAATTAGTCCAGAATTCGGAGCTATTGGTTTAGGTTACGCAAACCTAGGAGGATTACTAATGAGAAGGGGAGTTCCATATGATTCTGAAGAA
This sequence comes from Candidatus Woesearchaeota archaeon, assembly GCA_964619355.1. GTDB lineage: Archaea > Nanobdellota > Nanobdellia > SCGC-AAA011-G17 > PNOQ01 > CAYFNK01. The sequence goes on along the minus strand of CAZUEV010000023.1, from coordinate 6,910 downwards.
GGTAGAGCATTAGCTTCAGGACTAACTGCATTAATGACTGGAACATCATATAAAACTTCTGCAGAAATTGCGAAACACCTTGGAACTTTCACTCACTTCGAACTAAACAGAACCCAAATGCTAGATGTAATGAAAAAACATCAAAAATCTTTAGAGAACATTTTGAGCGAACATGTTCCAGAAGAAATAATGGAAGCTGCAAGGAAAAGTTGGAAAAGTGTAATAGCAAATGGGCAAAGATATGGATTTAGAAATGCGCAAACAACATTATTGGCCCCAACAGGAACAATATCATATTTACTTGGTTGCGATACATCAACAGGAGTAGAACCATTACTTGCATTAAGGATTAACAAAAATTTAGCCGGCGGAGGAAATATTACTCTTAGAAATAAGGAAGTTCCAATTGCATTAGAAAATTTAGGTTACCTAGATATGTTACAACACAGCGAAATACTTGAATTCATAGAACAAACAGGTGGTGTAACTGGTGCCCCCCACTTAAGCCCAGAACATTACAATGTATTTGAAAACGCACTAGGAAGTCCAACTGGAGAAGGAAGTTTACCTTTCACAGGACATTTAGAAATGCTTGCAGCAACACAACCATTCTTATCAGGTGCAATATCAAAAACAAACAACCTTCCACATTCTGCAACAGTAAAAGACGTTTATGATGGTTATATAATGGGACATAATTTGGGATTAAAAGCAATAACTATCTTCAGAGATAATAGCAAACCAATTAGTGCATTATCTTTTAGTGACCAACAACATAGAAAACTAAAAAGAGGAGAAGTAGAAGATATGCCCTCGGGCAGACCAGCTTTCGAAAAAGAAGTAGAAATAAATGGAACTCAATTTCATGTAATGGTAAGTGAATATCCAGATGGAAGACCTGGACAAATAGTTTTCCTATCATATAAAGCAGGGTCACCAACTAAAGCACAGTATGAAATTCATGGTATTTCAGCATCAAAAGCTCTCAAAAGAGGAGTACATCTTGATGATGTAGTTGATGGATGGGCAGACCAAAAATTTGATCCAACAGGGATGGTAACTGGTCACGATTATATAAAAACAGCATTATCACCTTTAGATTTTGCATACAAATTATTAATGTTAGAATATAGGGGTAGAACTGATTTAGCAGACGATTCAGAAAATGTAGATATAACAAATCTTCAGGGTTTCAAAAACGGGGCATTCGAAACTTACAGAAAAGCAGAAATAGATGATTGGGATTTCGAACAAGTTATAAAAGACCCTGAATTGGGCGGTTTTAAAAAAGATTCTAATTCTAAAAGAAAAAAATTACCAAAAACAAATGGAAAACCAAAAAGCAATGAAAGAGGGATAACTTGTCCAAACTGTGGAAATTTTATGAGACCAACAGGTTCTAACTGTTACGATTGCAACAACTGTGGTGAAAAACTAGGTGGTTGCGGGATATAAAAAAATAAAAGAAAAAGTGATTAAATAATTAAATCACTATGAAAATTTATTCTTCAGAATCTTCGTCTTTCTTTTCTTCTTCCTTAGAATCTTCACTCTCTTCCTCTTCATCAGAGGATTCCTTGTCATCTCCTTCTTCTTCAGTAGAATCATCAGTTTCTTCTTCTTCGCCTTCTTCTTCTTTAGAATCTTCTTCTTCAGCAGGCTTTTCTTCAGTTTCTTCTTCAGTTGTTTCTTCTTCAATTGTACTTTTTTCTTCTTCACTCATTTTAGTAACCTCCCTTGTTTAAAAAAAGAGTATTAATTTAGACTAGATTTTCATCTTATAAAGATTGCTATTCTCAAATATAAATACGAAAAAACCAAAAAAAAGAGAAAAAAATTATAAAATAATTCTACAAAAATCCATCTCCAGAGCGCCTAACTAATGATGAAGATAATTCACTATCTGAAGTCGGACCCCCATTCATAAACAAAATACATCTATAACGATCCTCTCTTTCAGACAAAATATTTGAACACTGTCTCCCACCAGTACATCCGCAATCTTCTACACAGTTATTACAATTCTCATTCAAACCATTTACACTATCACAAACACCATCACCGCAAATATAAGGTATTGGATAAAAATCAATGCCCGTACCAGATCCTTCAACTTCATAATAATCTGGATATCCTGCATTATCAACAAAGTCATCCCAATAATTTCCTGTAGTTGAAAGATTCCAATCCGAAGTTGTTACACTTGAAAATTCTAAGGCATTAAATACAAGATTATTTGCGAAATAATTATTCCATAATAAATTATATATTCCAGAATCATGCTGAATTCCACGATCATTATATTCTATGCGATTGCCATGTAATTCATTAAAATCAGAATCCCAAAAACGTATAGCATATCCAGTATTCGTAACATTATTATCACGAATAATATTATAATCTGATTGAGACAATAATAATCCATAAACAGCATTATTATCTAAGATATTATTATAAAATTCTGTATTAGTTGCATACTGTAACCATGCTCCCGCATAATTGGTAGAATGAACTTCATTATCGTATATATCTCCACTATCAGTTATTCCAGCATATAAACCATAATAAAACTCTGAAACAACACAATTATGAACATTGGTAAAATTATAACTCATTATTTTTATCCCATAATCGGTACCAGTATCATCGCCATCTATCGAATGACCATTACAATCAAGTTCCAAATAATCAGCACCAAATTCAATCCCATTTCCAACACAATCATTTAAATCATATGTCATAACATGGTCTTCTACTAACGTATCACCACAATTACAAGGTATTGCTCCACCACAATCATCAGCTAAAACCTGTGCAGACATAGCTATAACTAACAATAAAAAAACATTTAACAACTTCTTCATTTATAATCCCTCCTTACAAATCTTCAAATAAAAAACAGAACTGAATTATAAACATTACTATAATAAAAAAGATAAAAAGGACTACCTACTTCACAGTATCCATCTTATTCCAAGATAAAGTAAACAGTTCTTCTAAAGCTCCAGAAAAATAAGGTGTATTCACCCAGATTCCCACATCATAAGTTGGATGAACATTCTCATCATCCATTACCATAAACATCACTTCCTTACCATCAATAACACAGAACCTAGCGTTTAATCCCTTGCTTACTCCCCTAACATCTGCAACCTTAGAAATATCTTTCAACGTTGTTTCAGTTTCTTTATTTGCAGGCGCAGCAATCCTAATCTTTACACCCTTCTTAGACAATTTAGTTAAATAAGGAGATAATGCATCAACTTTTCTTAAAACACCTTTAGAAGTTGTGACAATGGTAACTGACTTTTGAGCATTCTTAACCATCATTTCTAAATGAGAATAAATATTATGTCTACCCTTTATTGCACCAGATAATTCTGCAGGTTCAACAAACTCTACACCTTGTGTATGTAAACCATTAAGCTCATTTAATACATCGGTATTTGTTAAATTACTCAACCTCTCAACTTTTTTCTCAGCACCCCTCATAATTGACTTCTTAACTCTTCCAACAACTTCACCAGGATCAACAGCCAAATATTTTATAGGCTTACCCAATTTGATTACAATAAATCCTTTCTTTTCTAAAGATTCTAGAACATCATATGCCCTTGACCTTGGGACATCACTTAAATCTGCTAACTCTCCCGCACTTGAAATTCCTCTTGAAAGAAGAGCAGTCCATATCTTAACTTCATATAAATTTAAACCAAAAAAATGCCTCAACTTATTTAAAAATTCTTCCTTGACTATCATTCAAAACGCTCCCCCGAGGAAAACACCCCTTTTTTTACATATCGCTACTAAAAAAAACAACTACATATAGTCACTATGTAGCAATATGTATTATTGCTTAATAGTAAATCATCATTATTTAAAGATTGTTGTGCTTAAGAATTACTTTTTGTATTGTTCAAAAAATTTCTTAACTCTAATTAAATTATCGACACCGTCAACACCCAAATCATTTCTCAATCTAACAACTCTTGGAAATCTTAATGCAAAACCGGAAGAATAAGTTGGAGACTTTTGTATTTCTTCGTAAGCAACTTCAATAATAACCTTAGCTTTTACATCAACCTTCTTACCTTTTTCAGATTTGATTAAAGGTTTCAACATTTTTGTTAAACTTTCAAAAGTTAGATCGCCACCTTTCTCTAAAATTCCAGTACCAACTTTACCAATCTCTAAAAAATTATTTCCATCTCTGCAACTTAATGTAAAAGAACTCAACCACTTTGCTCTTTTTCCCTCACCCCAATCTGCAGAAGTAATTACTAAATCTAAACTTTCCTTAACTGGTTTTATTTTTACCCAACCACCAACTCTTCTTCCAGGAACGTAAACAGACTTCAAACTCTTAACCATAACACCTTCGTTTCCTTTCTTCAAGGATTCTCTGTAAAATTTCTCTAGCTCTTTTTCCTCGCTTGTAACTAACTTATTTGTTAATTTTATTTTGTTCTTCTCTTCTTTAACAATTCTATCTAATATCTTTCTTCTTTCTTTTTGACTTAATGACAATAAACTCTTTCCATCCTTATACATAATATCAAAAACATTTATTTCAACTGGAACTTCCCTGGATATTTTTTCAATATCATGTTTCCTCTTAATTCTTTGAGAAATATGTTGAAAAGGCAAATACTTACCAGTTTTCATATCATAACCAATAACTTCAGAATCAATAATAAAAGATTTGGCTTTTACACACGATTTTACAATTGGAATTAATTCTTTAAACTGTTTTGTAACATTTTCTAATCTCCTTGTAAACAACTTAACTTGATTATTATCTTTGTGTATCTGCAATCTAAATCCATCAAACTTATACTCTATTAATGCAGGCCTACCTACTGCTTCAAGTGCTTTTTTTGCATCTTCAGATTTAATTGCTAGCATCGGATTTAGTGGAACTCCAATCTTCATTCCAAGTCTACTAAACTCGAATTTTTTAGCAGATCTGGCAACTTGTCCCAAATCATTAGTCAGATTATAAGCATTTTGAACAACCCTTACAAAATAATTGTAAATTTCTCTTGCCAACCCTTCATCTTCAACCAAAACAAAATCATATTCTTTCAAAACTACTCTTTTAACATCTCCAAGTTTCTCCACTTTCAAAACTTTTTGATACTTTTTCTTTACTATATCTTTAAATTTAACTTCTATTTTCTTACCACATTCTGCACACTTACTAAAATGTGGCACAATATTCTTACATTTTTCACACTTCAAAAACAACCCAGCTACTTTTGGAAAATACGCCCAAACAATAGAATCTCTAATTATTCCTTCTGCAACATTGATTCTTAATTTCTCCAAAACGGTCCTAACAACAAACCTTGCTTCAACAGGACTTGCACTTGTAATTAATTCAACAATAAAAGTAACTTTCCTAGAAACTGTGCCATGACCTTCAAACTCGGCCAACTTTCTCAAATTCTCAAAAACTTTTTCAGTTGTAAGTTTTCTAGAAAATAATGTAGTTTGCTTTCTAGTTTGTAACAATTCTTCAACAACAATACCCAAATCTCCTTTTTTTGCCCACTCTTTTTCAATTCTTTCTGTAGAAACACCAGTAGCTTCACTTATTGCTTTCAAAATTAATCTAGAGCTCATACCAACTTTTCTTTCATCCCACCTTGGAAAAACATTGCCTTGTATCAAATAAATAATATGATTTAATTCACTTTCAGGAGTTTTCTTTAACAATTCAGAAATAATATAAGTTTTTTCAAGTCTTTTTGTAGTTTTTTCTAATCTTTCATATACCTCAACTAATTTAGAATAATCCATAAGTTAAAGCCACATATCAAAATTATAAACCTTTCTAAAAAAACAAAGTATTATATACAAAAAAATATCAGATTAAATTATAACAAAAAGGAAGTGAAAAAAATAAAGAACATAAGTATTCTACTAATTTTGTTGGTCGCTTTAATGTTCATATCTTCTTGTAGTGAAGCTCAATTGGCGCAAAACCCAAAAATCAAAGAAAACATTGCAATACCTAGAGACCAACCACCAACAATAAATAATTTCATATTGGATAGCTATTACTTAAACAGTTCATTTTACCTAACATATGCAGCAACACTTAGAGATGAAACGGGCATAAGTTCTGTAGTAATAGAGCTACATAGACCATTTGGTGGTGATGGAGAAGAATGGTATTACCCAGAACCAAATCCAACTGAAGTATTCCTAAATTCAACGCAATCTGTGGGAAATACAACTGGAAATTACTCTGTAATAATATGGGTAACTGATACAACAAACCACATGACAACAGAAACAAGACACATTTACATTGGTTAATCCTCTTTTTACAGAACATTTAAATAACTAAACTGCAAATCAAAAACCATGGATTTCGACGAATGCATAAAAACAAGAAGATCTGTAAAAACGTTTACAAACAAAAAAATTAAAGATAAAGATATTTACGAAATCCTAGATACAATAAAATACGCTCCAAATTCTGGAAACATACAAAATTGGAGATTAGTTCTAGTTAAAGATCCAAAAAAGAGAGAAAAGCTAAAAAAAGCTTCATTCAATCAAGAGTGGATAGAACAAGCACCAGTTGCAGTAGTTGTCTGCAGTGATGATCAAGACGTTGAAAAATTCTATGGAAAAAAGAGTTCAAAAAAATTCTGCATTCAAAATTGTGCAGCGGGAATCCAAAATATGCTACTAAAAGCACATTCTTTAGGAATTTCTAGTATTTGGAACGCAGTTTCAGATGAAGATAAGGCTAAACACGCACTAAAAATACCTGAAAACATCAATATTCATGCAATTATCTCTTTTGGTTACTCAATAGAAGAGCCAGATATGCCAAAAAGACTAGAAATAGACCGAATTCTGCACGAAGAGAGCTGGTAGTATCACTAAAGGATAG
>CAZUEV010000022.1:0-7641 GCA_964619355.1 Candidatus Woesearchaeota archaeon | reverse complement strand
AGAAGCAACAGCACACACTTTTGGAATTGGAATAGTAACGGAGAAAAAAATACTATCAAACGTTAAAGATAGTTATACAACTGAAAAAGGGGGAATAATTCCAACAGAAGCAGCAAACCATCATAAAAGAGTAAAGGAAAAAGTTCTACAAGATTCTTTAAATGAAGCAAAATTAAAAATAGAAGATATAGACTTAATTGCTTTCTCAAATGCTCCAGGAATGGCTCCATGTCTTAGAGAAGGAATGGATTTAACAAAAGAACTTTCTAAAAAATATAAAATACCAATAATTCCAGTACATCATTCAGTTGCACACATAGAAGTTGGTAAATTAGTAACAGGTGCAAAAGATCCTGCTTTACTTTATGCTTCAGGTGCAAATACACAAATCATTGCATTTGAAGGTGGAAAATATAGAGTTTTTGGAGAAACTTTAGACCAGGGTATTGGAAATTTCATAGATGCATTTGCACGTTATGTAGGTTTAGGTTTTCCTGGTGGCCCAAAAATAAATGAACTAGCAAACAAATCAAAAAATTTAATCGAACTTCCTTATTCTGTAAAAGGAATGGATTTGGCCTTCTCAGGAATATTAACTAAACTAAAACAACTTTATGATTCTAAAAAATACAAACTAGAAGATTTATCATATTCATTACAAGAAACTGCATTTGCAATGTTACTAGAAGTTTCAGAAAGAGCAATGGCACACACTGATAAAAAAGAATTATTGCTTGGAGGAGGGGTAGCATGCAACACAAGATTAAAAGAAATGTCAGAAATTATGTGCAAAGAAAGAGGGGCAAAATGTTTCATACCACCAAATCAAGTTCTAGTTGATAACGGAGCAATGATTGCTGTTGCAGGTCTAAAATACTTTGACAAAAATAAAAAATATGAAATAGATATTAATCCTTATCAGAGAATTGATCAAGTAGAGTTTAATTAACTTTTTTATCTAGCGTACTCAAATATTTTTCTAATTTACCCAAATAAGTCTCCTTTTTATTTTTGTATTTTGTGTAATTTACTCTAAGATTATATGTATCATGAATAATGTGATTTTTATTTTTAATTAAGACATCCAATTCTTTCCAAGTTCTAGGAACTGTTTTTTTATCTAGTTCCAAGTCTAGTTCAACTAAATAAAATACTTGTTTTATGAGATCTCCAAATCCCAATTTTTTTTTCGTTTTATCTAAATACATAGGAATAAAAACAGCCCTAAATGCTTTTAGTCTAGATTTAAACAATATTTCAATATCCCTCATCTTATAATCATCTTTTTTTAAATTAAGTCCATAAATCAATTCATATCGGTCTAAATATCTAACAAATAAATCTGGGCTAGCCCTTATTTTTCCACCCCTAACTCTTTTATTCTCTTTTAACTCCTCTATCGAATAAGCAGATATATTTAATGGGGGAACACATATGTTTCTATTTTTTCCATCAAATTCCTTAATTTTTTCTAAATAAGAATTATCTTTTATTACTACAACAAAATCAACATCACTATCTTTATTCATTTGTCTTAATGGAAAACTCCCCTTCACGTAAATACTTATAATAGTATTTTTGGGCAATATCTCAAAAATAGATTTGAATCCAAAATTTAGTGTTTTAAAAGCTTTAATTTCAAGATCTGAAACCTCTTTCCATTTTTCCCAAAATTTATTTTTTATTTCCAATTTACTTAGTCTTAATTTCAACTATATCTAAATTATTCAGAACATGTTCACGACCAATTACTTTCTTAGTCTTAACATCAATTGCTTTAATGAAACCTTTTCCAATATCAGTATGCAATCTAAATGCAAAATCAATTGCAGTTGTACCCTTTGGCATCAAAAAACAATCGGGAATAACATTACCTTTAGAATCTTCCAATTTAGAAACACCACCTGGATGAATTGCAATATATCTCAAAATATCAAACACAACTGTGTTCAAAACTTTCTGCAAACCACTTCCAGAATTCTTTCTCAAAACATTATCTCTAATAAATTCTAAAGCATAAGTTTGTTTATCACTCAAACCTTCTTTGAAATTAAAATTATTTTCACCGGAGATGTAATCAATTAATTCTTTCTTACCAGCTTCTTTCAATGCCAACTCAGAATCTGAACTACAACCAATGATAGAATAATTAGGAAATTCTTTCTTTAATATTTCTAAATTCTTTTCAGAACCTTCAACATCAATTTTATTTGCAGCAATTATAATTGGTTTACTTAACTCTCTTAACCTTGTAGCCAATTTCCCTAAAGTGTTTTTATCCCAACCAGAAACATTGTTATCAAAATCTTTTATTGAATCTTTAACCATGTCTTCAGTTACTTTCAAACCAGATAATTGTTTAGCAATTTCTTTATGAATTTCTTTTCCGCTAGCCAAAGATCTTGCAAATTTCTCCCAACCCTTTTTAATAATTCTCAAATACCACATATCTAATTCAAACTCTAAAAATCTAATATCTTCAGAAGGATTATAACTCAAAGCTTCAACAGATTCACCTTTCTCATTAGTACTTCCGGAAACATCAATAACATGAATTAAAGCATCTGCTTGATTTAAATCATCTAAAAACTGATTACCCATTCCCTTTCCTTCATGTGCACCTGGAACCAAACCGGCAACGTCTAAAAGTTCAACGGGAACAAATCTATTATCTCCCTGAACAAAACCTTCCCTAGGATTAGCTGTTTTACCAAACTCTTTAGCAACATCCTTTATTTTTACATAACCCATACCATGGTTTGGTTTTATAGTTACAAAAGGATAATTAGCAATCTCAATATCAGAAAGAGTCATAGCTTTAAAAAAAGTCGATTTCCCTACATTAGCTTTCCCTACTATTCCTATAAGCATTTTTTACACCATAAATATAGTTATTTTCATTAAACTTACTAACTATACAGATTTTATCATCCTTTAATAAATTTTTGATATGATACCTAACTCCTTGCCTAGTCATTTTAATTAATTTAGCAATCTCATTTACAGTTAAACTCTTATTCTCCATCAATTTCAATATTATTTCTTTATTTCCTTTTGTCCTAATTATTTTCCTTTCCTTTATTAAGAAAGAATGTCTCATTTGATCCCCTTTATATCCCAAATCTATTTCAGGATATTTTCCATTTAATTCTAAAAAATCGTCATACAACTTTTCCATACCTTCTCTTAAAATATACAAATATCCATATTCTTTATTAAAAGTAATACAACAATCATAATCAAGATCACTACATAATATTTTCAAGTCAGCCACTAATTTCTTATTTTTTAACCCAATAACTATATCTGTGGAATCCACATATCCATCATCTATGATAAGCCCAATTAAAAACGATATTTTTTCTTCCTTTGATGAATTAAACAACAATTTAGGTATTCTAGCTTTTTTTGATAAAGAATCGCTAAAAGTTACTCCATAAATTTTACATAGTGCTTCAGAACATGAGGCAGGACAATAAGGTCTTGTAGAATTATCAGAATATCCTTTTTTAAAATTAATTTCACCAAAAGCAGATTTCAATTTTGTAATATATGAATTTCTATAAATTCCATCAAATTGTCTATATCCAAAATAAGGTAATCTATCTTTAGGTCTAATTGGAGTACCATCGCCAATATGGTGTGCAAATAAAATTGAAGTAAAAACATTTCTAGAAAAAGGCAATTTAGGAGAACTGATATTGTTTATCCCATTACTAGTTTTATATGAAATAATATAATCATAAATTTTATCTTTATTTATTTTTAACATATCCATTATTTTCATAATTAGTCTTAAAGGAATAAAATTATTCTTAAAATATTTATACTTCAAAATATTAGAAAAAGAGAAAAAACTATAATCTTCTATTTTGGCCAAATTATATAATTTTCTTTTGGTCAATCTATAAGATTTCATTCTATTTTTTATCAAAGAATGCAAATCCAATTTCAACTTAACAGATACAGTCTTCAAATCCCATAAATGAACCACCATAATAAATTATAGAAAATTTGGTTTATATACTTCGCGCGCGCGCATGTCAAGCTGTCAAGAAAACAATTCCGATTAACACAAAAGAACTAAAATAACTCTAATTAAAAAAATTTGATTTAGAAAAAACTACATGCTCCAAGTCCATCCAGAGTTATAACCCCACGCCAGAAAAAAGAAAATAATGAAAAGAATTGGAATCAAAACTACGGTTATAACAACTTTTTGCCAAAGTTTTAACTTTGTATAATTAACTAACCCAAAAACAATACAACCAAATCCAACTAAATTTAAAAAAATGGCCAAAATTACAATAGTAGTATGTCCTCCGACAAACCAGGACGAGATTAAAAGGGCCACCCCAATCAACATCAATAAAACGTTTAATGTTCCTTTATTCATGCAAATCAAACAATATGTGTGTATTTAAACCTTTTTATAAGCGGCTAATCTAGAAAAACTTTCTCAAAAAACTAAAGAACTTAGAAAAGGCAGAAACATCATTATCAGTACTAGCACCAGTATAGTCACCAGTTATCATAGTGTCGAGTTTCTCAGGTCCTTCTTCTTCAATCTGCCCAATAACACCGCCATCAACTTCAACTAAATTATCACTAGGATTAGAATCCAATTCATCAGAAATAATTTCAATAGAATATTTACCATCTATCTTATCACCGACATCAATCTCTACAGACTTACCAGGTTCTAAAAAATAATCTACATCACTAATAGTTTCAAAATCAGGAGATTCTATTTTAGCTTTAAAATAAGTTCCTAGGGTTCCAGAGTTCCTAATAAGTATAGAAGTACCAGAAAGCTTATTTCTGACAGATACAACTTTTAAATCCGGAGATAAAGGCTCTTCACTTTCAGTCAAACATGCACCATCTCTACAACCATTAGCACAAACATACCAAGAACCATCACAATAACTACTTGAACTGCAGGAATACTCCATCAAAGTTAAACCATCTTCACTACAATAATCTTCAAAGAAACCATCCTTAGTGGTTCCATCTGCTTTTCCTTTACAAATACCTTTTTTATAGTAATTTAAATTATTATCAACAAAATCAGAACAGGCCGGAACATATGAACCCATATCATCACTAGAAGAACTAGATGGGCTACTTGAAGCAGGATCTATTGATTCTCCAACTGAGGGCTCATCAACCACAATTTCTTCCTCTTCAACTGTTTTTTCAACATCAGCAGTTTCATCAACAACTACTGTTTCTTCCTTTTCAACTTCAATTTTAGTGGTTTCTGGAACATCTATCTTATCAAAACTATCAACTTTATCTTCAGTAACAGAGAATATGGCATTACCTGTCAAAGAAATAAATCCACCAACAAATTCCTTTGCACCTTGTGTTAAATCTTCAAAAGAATAAAAACCCATTGCTGAAACGGCTACGACTAAAAACAATGCTACAAATATCAACCTCTTCATATAATAAAAATTTACTATGAATATTATAAATTTTTCTATTCTAACATGATATTATCAATCAAAGGATCACCAGTCTTTTCAAGCGTAATCTTCTTAATTTTAGTAGTTTCATATCTCATAGCCAAAATAAAATTTCTAAGGAAGATTGCCTTGGTCTTTTCCTCAACATTAAGCAAAAAGTTCAATCTCTCTAAAAAATCCAATGTAGTACCATCATCACAAACATTCAGAAAAAAAGTTTCTTCCATTATTCCGGAATTTCCTTCGGTTCTAATTCCCTTTCACCTCTTTTACGTACATATTCCTCAAGTAGAACTAAACCACGAGCCAGATCTTTATTTTGATTTACAACACTATTCAATCTTCTAGCCAGATTCTCAACATTTCTAGTTTCCCCTTCTTTTATTTTATCAATATTTCCAGCAGCCCTGTCAAATAAATTAACCATAGTATCTATTTTTTTATTCAAAGCATTGTTAGATTCAACTAAAGCCAAAATTGTTCTCTGCAAATCAACACTACTCTCAACCAACAAATCAGTCTTGGTAGAACTAACTTTTTTAACAGAAGTCTTTTTCTTAACAGTCTTTTTCTTAGCAGGCATAAATAAAATTGAAATTAAGCTTATAAAAAAGTTTCTACTCTTCAACCTTTTCTTCAGTACCCTTCTTCTTCAACTCTTCCTCTAAACCTAATTCACGAGTTAGTTCTTTATACCTATTTCTAATTGTAACCTCTGTAACACCAGCAACATCTGCAACTTCCCTCTGAGTTCTCTTTTCATTGTTCATCAAAGCAGCAACATACAATGAAGCAGCAGCAATACCTGTAGGACCACGACCAGAAGTTAATTCAGCTTCTTGAGCCTTTTCTAAAATTTCTACAGCCTGACTCTGAGTTTCAGCACTCAATTTCAAAGCACTAGAAAATCTTGGAATATAGTCAATAGGATTACTTGGCAAAATTCTAATCTGTAATTCTCTTGTTACAAATCTATAAGTTCTACCAATTTCTTTCTTATCTATGCCAGAAGCATCAGATATTTCATCCAAAGTTCTTGGAATTTCGTGCCTTCTGCATGCAGCATAAAGTGCACCTGCAACCACACTTTCCATTGATCTTCCCCTTACAAGCCCTCTCTGTACGGCTTGTCTATAGATATCAGAAGAATCTTCAACAACTTGTGGTGGTAATTTTAAGTATGAACTAACTCTTTTCAGCTCAGCAAGAGCCAATTTCAAGTTTCTTTCAATAGCAGTTGAAATTCTATACTGCCATTTTTGCAATCTCATAATTCTATTTCTCTGTTTACCCTCTAATTTCAGTATATCAGAGCCTGTACCTATGCTAGTACCCAATCCTTGATCATATTTAGTGCTTGTTAAAGGCGCTCCAGCCCTAGACTTAGATTTTGAATCAGAATCAAATTCTCTCCACTCTTGGCCCAAATCGATCATTTTTTCTTCAATAACTAGGCCACAATCTTTACAGATTATTTCACCCCTCTCATCTTTGTGAACTAAATTTACGCTACCACATTCTGGACATTTTTTAACATAGTGTACCATATTTTTTCACCACCGTCGGAGTGTATAATAAGATTTATATAGGACTATCAGAATCCATTTATAAGAGTTTCGATTTAATATAAAAAAGAAAAAATTAAGGACTAATTTTTGACTAAAGACTAATTTCTAAGGTCTACTATCCTTTTAGCTTCTGCTATCATCTGACCTGTAGCGTCACCTGGTACACAATCATATAAACCAACTAATCTACCTGCCAAAACAGGATCTTCACATTCACCTTCGTAGGTAATAACAGTTTGACCTTTTTCATGAAACATATGTTCTCCTAAAAAATATTTAAATAGAGCTCCTTCCAAATCAGGATGTATTTCTCTTCCTGGTTTAAAGTATAAAGGTTCTACTGTTAATTCTGTAAATATCGGCATTTTTTAATTTCCTCCTTTAATAAAACGATAGAGAAGTAGTTTATAAGTCTTTCTATTTGTTACCACTCAAAAGAAACAATTATTCTTTAATCAATACTGCATTCAAACAACCTTCTTGTCCAGGCCTAGAAGTTATTTTTGCTTTTCCCAATTCAGTCTCAACAACAGTACCTTTGGTTAAGATATTTCTTCTAACAAAATGCCTATTTGCAACATTTTCAAGAACGTTCTTGATTT
>CAZUEV010000021.1:0-7881 GCA_964619355.1 Candidatus Woesearchaeota archaeon | reverse complement strand
TTGCTTGATTAGTTAATGCAATTCTATCTGCGATAAATAAAACATTTCTTACAACATTTGCTCTAAGAAGAACATCAATCATAGCCATAGCAACTCTTGTCTTACCTGTTCCAGTGGCCATATTTATCATAGCAGACCTATGTCCTTTCTCAATATGCTCCATCATTTGTTTAACAATAAGAATACTTCTTGGCCTGTCTACAATTTTTCCAATATTTATTTTCGTAGGATCTCTTCTTTTTCTATGAAGTTCCATTCTTCTCTTTAAATCAGATTGAGAAAAAGGTCCGCTAATGTGCCTTTCAATTCCGTCTTGGTCTATCAAAAGCCATTTGTTTCCATTAGTTAAAAAAATAGGGATTTTTTCCTTAGTTTGAGATTCAATATCTCCAAGATACGTTCTTGCTTGGGATCTCCCTTTATCTTCTGAAACTGAGAATTTTTTAGCTTCAATTAATGCAAGAGGAGTATTATCTTCTGCTAATAAAAGATAATCAATAAAACGCCCAGAATCATCATTTTGACCTTTTGAAAGAACATATTCTTTAGTTTTAAATTTAGATTTAACTGAGTTTACTTCTTCCTTGATATATTTCTTAAGCCAACCAGCAGTTTTAAGCTGTTTATCAATTAACTGCTCTCTGGTTTGTTTTTCATCCATTATAAGTTTAATATATTAAAGAATTTAATAAATGTTCCCTTTTTAAACGACGCCCCTAAATGTTCTTTTCAAAAAGAAACAAAAAATCTACGCCCCTTCTATTTTCTTTTTTTAGAAAAAAGAAACAAAAAACCTGGACTCCCCCTCAGTCCTAACGAACATATAGGCTCCCTCCGGTCGAAATTAATTAAGTGAAAATTTAACTGAGCCTTCGGCTTTTTTTCTTGCAGAAAAAACGTATAACAAGGATTAAGTTCAATTGTATTTAGGTTCTAATTTTCTTTTAAAAAAAGAAACAAAAAAAGAGAAGGGCTAGTCCTTCGGACATTTTCACTCACTTCGTTCGATAATTTATAAGGGCATCTTACTATTGAAAATTAAAAGAACATTTATATATGAAAGTTAATCTTTATTTAAATATGGTTGATAATATCTTAACAAAGAAAGAAGCTATCCAATTTTTATCTATTAGTGAAAAAGAGTTTAACAATTATTTTCAAAGTGGTCAAGAATTCTCAGGATTTAAAGAAAGTAATAGATGGAAGTTTAATAAATCTGAACTTGAAAAGTGGAAATCATTAAGAAATTCAAGAATTGTTAATTTGAGTCTTGCAGAATATGAAAAATGTTTTGAATTTGCCCTAAAAATGTCTTATTCTGGAAAAGCAAGTCATGGAACTGGAATTAGAGGTGTGAGAAGCGAAGTTCAAATGGCAGATGATTTTATATTGGGAATATTAGCTGAACATGGAGTTAAAAAATTCTTAAAGAAAACATTTGATATTGATATTAAATTAGATATGGATGTTCATCCTGACCATATTACTCCTCAAGATTTTGTGGAGAACCATGATACAGTTTCATAACTAAAACAAAATATTACTCTCTTATATACTTGTCGCAAAAAAGAATATAACACCAATCATATTCAATCTATAGTTTTGAAAAAGCTTTATATATAAATAATAACTTAAAATAATCATGAAAAATATTAATTTAATTATAGATTGGTTATTGATCATAACATTTGTATTAATGGTATTATCAAAATTTATCAACATACCTTTCACAAATATTATTCAACCAATATTTTTTGCTCTCATAATTATACACATAATTCAGCATAGGAAAATTATTTTTTATTCACTTAAAAGATTAAAAAAGAGTTAGACTCTAATTCAGAATCTTCCTCTTGGCCTTCTATTTTGAGACCTACCGTGAAATCCACGACCATCGGGTCTTCTTCCGCCAGGTTTAAAATTTCCCCTTCTTGGAGTTTTTGAAGATGCAACAGGCAATATCTTACCCATCTCTGGCAAATCAACTTTATCCACATTAAAAGAGCTATTATCTCTCAAAACCTTATTGAAATTATCAAAGTCCAAATTACAAAGTAAATTTACAACTTTTCCATTCAAACCAGCACGAGCAGTTCTTCCAATTCTATGCACATAATCTGTGGGATCTCTAGGAACTTCATAGTTATACACATGAGAAACATTATCGATATGTAAACCACGAGCAGCAACATCAGTACAAACCAAAACATGATATTTATTTTTATTAAATTGCTCCATAGTTTTGGATCTCTTATTTTGTGTAAATCCACCATGAATTGCCACAGCTTCAACTTCATTTGCAACCAAATTTTTGGCAACGAAGTCTACAGTACTCTTAGTATTACAGAAAACCATACACAATCCAGATTTATCATGCCTCAACAAATGAATTAACAAACTTAACTTCAAATTTTTTGAAACATCATAATAAACTTGCTTCAATTTTGAAGGATCAACATATCTTCCAGCAGAAACTTTAATGGGATCAACCATATATTTCTTAGACAACCTAATAATTATTGGAAGTATTGTAGCAGAAAAAAACATAGTTTGCCTTTTCTTTGGACAAGACTGGATTATTCTTTCAACATCATCCATAAATCCCATATCCAACATTCTATCTGCTTCATCTAAAACTAATATTTTAACTTTAGACATATTAATAGTTCTTCTTTGATAATGATCTAAAAATCTTCCAGGAGTTGCAACTACAACTTCAGAATTCATTAAATCTCTAATCTGTGGATCAATTGCTACTCCACCATAAACGGAAATAACTTTCAAGGATTTATGTTCAGAAATACCAATCAATGATTGCTTAACTTGTTCTGCAAGCTCTCTAGTTGGTGTAAGAACCAATGCTTGCAAACCCTGTCCTTTCTCAACTTGCTCAACAATTCCACAGCCAAATGCCAAAGTTTTACCTGAGCCAGTTTCACTTTCACCAATTACGTCTTTACCTTTAATTACATGTGGTATTGTTTGAACCTGTATTTTTGTAGGAACTTTAATACCTAATTTTTCGATGATCTTAAGTAAATTTTCACTTAAACCAAATTCTTTAAATTTATTCATTCTATTTTTTCTCCTAATTACACCTACTCAGAAAAAGCGAAGTGATCTATACGAGCAAATGCTTCCTCAATCATAACTGTTATTAAAAATCATGAAATTTTAACCCTTTATAAGAGTTTTCTAATTGTCAGTTAAATTAATAAATAATAGTTTCCACAAAATACCATGAAACACGAAGTAGTTGAAAAACTAGCAACGTTAATTACAGCAGCATTTGGTTTGGTTGCAGCATTAGCTTGGAATGATACAATAAAAGCAATTTTTCAAAACTATTATGGAGAAGCTTCTTCAGTACCTGCAATGTTAACATATGCAATAATTGTAACCATAGTTGCAGTAATAGCAACAATAAAGATAGCTAGATTAGAAGAAAAAATAAGCAAAAAAGAGGAAAAACAAACAACTTTACCTTCTTCTTAATTTTTCTAAACAAACCAAAAATTTTTTAACTACACTAGAACTTTCCCAATTTATGAGAAAAGATCTATTAATAGAAAATCCAATGTTTTGGACACCAGGGGGAACTCCTGATTTTGAAAAGATAATAGAACTTTCTGACATTGAATTCGCAGAGTTTTACTTAAACCAAATGGAAAAATATAGGGACAACGATGGGTGGTGGGGTGAAAAAGGAATGCCACACTGTTCTGAATGTCAACAAGAAATTCCAGGACCAACACAATTAAGAAGATACTATGGGAATTCTATGCACGCTTCTTGTTTCAAACAATTCTATGAAAGAGAAGGAAATAAAGAAGAAAAAAGCGAAGTAATGAATAAATATTGGCAGAGAATTGCAAGTCTAATTCTAACTCCTAAAAGAGCGCAATAGAAAAAACTCATTAAAATTAATGTTCAGAAGGATAATTTCTACTTTCTTCTATTTCTCTATCCATAAGTTCAAAATCATCAGGACCATATAATTTCGGTTCAAATTTATCAACAATTGAAGATCCAAAACTACTAGCCTTTTCACCAAGAATTTCTACACCCCTAAGAGTATAACATATACCCAAAAAATACAAACCCCTTACAGCATACAAAGTTTGTTGCATTTTATGGACACCCATATTTTAACATACCTCTACAGTGGTTCTTCCGGGAAGCTTATTTTTAACCGCTTCCATAAAACCTTTCACTTCTTGAACATCATTATCAACCATAACTGTAAGAATAGTTTTTCCTTTCTTAACTTGAGCGGCAGCACCAGAAGCTTTACCAAATGAGTGTTTCATTCCAGACTGCATTCTATCTGCCCCTGCACCCGTTAACATTTTGTTCTCCCTAAGGATATGGTGTGGATAAATATTCAAATAAAAATGATAACCCTTACTTCCCAATTTCCTACTCAACTTCCTATTAATCATAACCCTAACTGCTTCCAAAGCATTATGTCTAACTTGATAAGAGTCAGTAGCAACTAACTTCAAAGTATTTTTAAATTTTCCAGAAGTATCTCCCATATGAAATTTAACTACTTTAATTGTAGCAGGACTTTTAATGAAACCCTTTTTCTTATATTTACTCTTTCTAGTATAAGCTCTATCTAGATTTCTATAACATTTAGCCTTTCTTAATGATGCCATCTAATTAACCTCAACTTTAGTACCGATTGCTTGACCTGGCAAACCAACTTCAAATTTAACACGAACAGCACCTTTACTTCCATGTTCTTTCAAAATAGTACCACTCATTTCTTTTCCAGAAGGAGTCTTCCAAATAACTTTCTTCTTAACCAATTCCTTGGCCTTTTCTTTGCTATCAACACCATCAACAATAATAATCATCTGATTAGGATGTTGAGTGTGATGACTTCCCCTGTAATTAACAATTTTGCCTTCCATGTTAAAACCTACAAAAATAACTGATTTAAAAGCTTTTTGTTAGCCCTAAAAATTAAAATACCCTGTAATGAAAAACTATTTTACCTTTCTTCTATAAAAGTCTGCCAAAAACATATTTTCTGTAAATATCATAGCAGGTATACCCACTAAAATTAGGCACATAACTAAAAATACTATAAACAACAAAATACTTTTCAAAACAGCTACGATATAATCACCCAAATTAGTGAAAACATATTTTAGTTTTTTAAATTCAAAAAAGGAACCAACTGTCTGTTTATTTATGAAATTTATAGTTAATATTGGAACTATAAATATCTCCAATAATACGCGAGTATGATCTAATACTGAATGTATTTCATTAAGGACAAACATAAACAACATATAAGCTAAAACAAAAGGAATCGCTTTTAAGAACATAAAAAATCCTAATTTGAAATCACTTTTAAATTTTAAAACGGGTAATTTCTTAAACTTACCTTTGCTGAACTCTTGAATAATTCTAACACCATATCCACCCAAAGCAAACCAACCAATAATTGGTAATAGAATCCACAGAACATTCCACATACCCTTCGCTCTATTAAATGGATATTTGAATGCAGTCTTAAAATTTAAGTTAGCCATATTTTAATACCTTTAACTTCCAATATATAAATACAATACATATATAAACAGCAACCTTACTCACAAGAAAGCTATGGAAAACAACCTAATTAGTGAGTTTGAAAAAAATTTTGAGGAATTAAAGAAGAAACATAAAATAAAATCTTCTTTGAATGAACTAGATGAAAAATTCTTAATAAGAGATTATATTGAAAAAGAAGGCTTCGTAAGTACAGAACTTCTATGGCAAATAAGAGATAGAATAATGAGTTTATTCAGCAATTGGGCAAATTATTTACATGGAATTGTTATGCCAAACCCGGGTTCAATGTTTAATATAACAGAAAGCGAAATATTCGACGATCAAGAAAAAGAAGAACTAATGAAAAAAATGAGCAGGTTTCTAACATTAACCAGTAAAAACGCAGTTTTAAACATTACAAAAAATAAAAAAGAAGAAGCAAAGATAATAGATGAATCTTTGAAATTATGGAACGAACTAGCTCCAGAATTAGAAAAGTTAATGATAAAAGTTCATGATACATGGAAAGAAAAATCATAGACAAAGTCTACAAAATTCTAAAAGAAGAGGTTAAGAATTATAAAGTTCCAGTTGTTGATTTAATTAACATACAAACAAAAGATCCTTACAAAGTTTTAGTTACAACAATACTTTCTGCAAGAACTCAAGATCAAACAACACTGAAAGCCTCTAAAAGATTATTTGAAAAAGCAGACAACTTATCTAAACTTTCTAAACTAACGGAAAAACAAATTGAAAAACTAATATATCCTGTAGGTTTCTACAAAACAAAAGCTAAACATCTAAAACAATTACCTTTAACTCTAAAAGAAAAATTTAATTCTAAAATTCCAGAAACAATAGAAGAGTTAACACAACTGCCAGGTGTTGGAAGAAAAACAGCAAATTTGGTAATGACAGTCGCATTTTCCAAAAAGGCTATATGTGTAGATACTCACGTTCACAGAATTATGAATAGACTCGGATATGTAAAAACAAAAACACCATTTGAAACAGAAATGGCTCTGAGAAAAAAACTTCCAGAAAAATATTGGAAAGATATTAATTCAATACTAGTTGCTTACGGGCAACATACTTGCAGACCAATAAATCCCAAATGTGAAATTTGTCCAATAAGAAAGTATTGTAATTATAAAAAATAAATTTACTATAATTTCATACCAAAATTATAATTTCTTGCATTATCTCTTTCAGTTCTAACTCTCAATTGTGAATCCTCATTTTTTAATATTGTATTTGCTTTGATAGCAATTTCTTCAAGATCGAAACCATTACTCTCATAATCTAATTTTACTAATCTTCCAAATCTTGAAATAGTAGCTTTATCTTCAGTTTGAAAACGAATAGCATTAACAATTGCAGAGTACAAACCGCTCATAGGAGTTATTTTGGTACCAAAAACCCTATCATGTACAGGCATTAAAAATGAAGTACTATATTTGGAATCTCCCTTAAAAGCACCAATAACCAAAACTCTATCCGTTAAAGGGGTATAGCTTTCAAAAGTTTTAAGCAATCTATCAGCTCCTTTAGGCTTATTATCAAATTGTTCCAAAAGTTTTCTTATTTCCAATGATTTTTTCACATCTTGATTTGATCCATACTTGTCTAAATTTTTAATTAAATCTGCTTGGCTAGACAAATAATCATAAATTAATCTTGTTTTTGAAGCAATAACATCTGAAACTCTAGCATTAGAACTTCTTAAATTATCAACAAACTCATCTTGAGTTTCATGTCCAGATAACATATTTCCTAGCAAATAAGAATGCAAGGCAATATCCAAATTACCGCCGTGTTTACGCTTAAGCTCACTAAATTTAACACTTAATGAACTATCATTTCTAACTAAATTTTTTCCGTGCATATTTTTGTTTAGAATTACTGCTATCTGTTTGCCAGTTAAACCTGATTGTTTCAATTGTAATGCCAATAAAGTTTCTTTATTATTCCACGCATTTTGTCTACTTGCCATTTTAAAAAACGAAGAAATGGACCATTTATAAGGTTTACTATTAAGAAGTAATAAAACTAATTAAATACTAAAAAGATTAGCCGAATTATCACAAATAACTAAACCAAAAGTCTTATAAATAAGATATACCACTCAAAAGTAACAAAATGGCATTAGGTGACGAATTTTCAAAGTTAGTAAGTGAAACAGGTTATTTGGAGAGCATAGTAGCAGGACATAAACAAGCTCCAGAAGACCCAATGTGGCCAGTTAGAGTCGGTGAAGTAATGTATGGTCAACCTTACATTCTTACTGAGGAAAGTCCAGAAGTTATAGGCGAGTACATAAAAAACGATATA
>CAZUEV010000020.1:0-8054 GCA_964619355.1 Candidatus Woesearchaeota archaeon | reverse complement strand
TTATTTGAATAACTTTAGAGATAATATTCATAATCCTAATATGAATGAAAATGGTATGGCTGATGTTTGGAGTTTGACTAAAGTTTATTGGCCAAATGGTGGATCAACTGAGTGGGATTATGAGGAAGATTCATTTGAATATTATAATGATGTTCCAGTTGATGAATTGACTGGAGGGGATAGACAGATTCTTAATGGCGGAGGGCTTAGAGTAAAAAAAGTAACTCATTGTGATGGTATGGGTGGTGTTGGTGAGTGTTATTCGAGTAATTATAAGTATGTTCAAGACCCTGTCGTTCAATCTTTTTTTGATAGTTCAGGAGTATCTACAGGTATACCTAGAAGTCCAATGTATGATGCTCAATATAGGAAGAGACTTAGTTTAGAGGATGGTAATATTATTCAAGAGTCTTCTTTGGCTGCACACATAGATCAAACACAAGGGAGTAATTATGGTGTTGGTTACTCAAGAGTGCATATATATTCTGGTGATTCAGGTATGATTCAAGATTCTAAGTCAGGACTTATCAGTAAAGATTATTCTACTACGAAGTATTATCCGATTAGTGGAGATGGTGATTATGTTTCCGATATGGTTTACCCTTTTTATGGTTGGGGATATTCTGAGTCCATGGATAGTGATTCTAATGTAGTGTATGGGGGAGATTATATTGGATTAAGCGATACGATGTTCCTTCCAATGGTGGAAGAAGATTACAATAATCATCTAATTTTTGATGAAAGTGAACCTTATTATGTTACTTCTAGTAGGCCAGGGTATTTGTTTTTGGTTTATGTAGACTCTCTTGTTGATTGTGACGGGGGAGATAGTTGGGCTTATCAGTACCATTGTGATAATGGACATCGTTATTATCATGAGTACCCGCAGATTAAGTCTAAGATACAACACCCCCATTATAGATTGGGATCAGATGGGTACAATTATGATCCGGTTGGTGAAGGCCCTTATGAGGCTCCGTTTGTTGGTGAGCCATGTGGAGAAGATTCTAATGGCGAGATTAATCAATGGTGTGGAAGTGTAAGGTTTAATTATAATGGTTGGCCAGATGCTATAATAGAAGATTATTACGATGAGGAATTTGATACTAGTTGGCTTCATGATGCAGGGGATGATGCTGGTGCATTGTTAGTATTTTGTCCGTCTACAGAAGGCGGAATTATTGATCTTGGTGGGAATTATGAAAATAATCCTCTTGAAGATGGTATCTATTGGGCGGAAGAAATTGAGTCAGGGTTTAGTATTGTAGATACGTATACTGGTTATGATAATTTTCCTTGGTCGGATGTTCCGTTTATTGAAGGTGATGTTTGCCAGTTTGTTTATGGTGGCGGGACATGGGGGAACGAAGTTGATGATAATGCCCCTCTTTGGAATGGAAATGATAATTTTTATTCTAATCATGGTATGAGTCATTGGGGTAGCGCTGAGAATGTATTGTTTGCTGATTCTTATCTTGAAAGTGCAGGGGGGTGTATTGATACTGGCGACGATGGTATTTGCGATATTTCACAGTTTTCAGGCAACATTGTTGCAAAGAACATTAAGAATTATGGTTTGGGAATAAATGTTATGACTAATCATTATTCCATAGATGAGTATCCTGATTTTTTGCATCCTAACGCAGTCTACCAAAATCAGTATTATTTTAATGATGGTTTGTATATGGATTCTAGGGATTCCTATATTGGTAGTGTTAGTACTTTTAGGAAAGCATCTGTTGTTGATGGAAAGGGTAGTCATGTTGATTTTTCTGAGTTTGATGAGGTAACTGGTGCTCCGATGAAAACAGTTGCTTTTGGTAATGGTGGTAAGAAGAATATTGTTGAAGTTGAGTTTGCTTACAATGCGGAAAATCAAAATGATTTGAATAATGCTTTTGGTTTGAGAAATCTTCATATGTTAAATGTTCCATATACTGAGACAGTTAAGGACCAAAGCAATGAGAACAATCCAGATTCTTTTGTGTCCAGGAAGATGTATAGTTATAGTGATTCTTGGTGTGGCGATGATAATGAGTTTTTTAGTTCTAGTGTTTGTGATAGAACTGCTAATGGTGCCTGGCTTGTAGATTCTACTACGGCTAGTAAAATTACAGACGGCGGAGGGATAATTTCTGTTGATATCTCCAAGAATTTGGCCCATGATAGAAATTTAAATCTTTTAGTGTCAGAAGATCCAAAAGAAAGAAAAGTTTACTTTAGTTATGGGGATAATGGTGTCCATTGTGGAGAAACTCATAGTCCATATGGAAATGATGGTTCTTTATTTGTTACCGATAGTTATTATGATGGTTCTCTTTTAACTTGTGTTGAGAATGAATTAGGTCATCAAGTTAAAAGTACGTTTGATGATGTTGGGAGAATATTAAGTATTGAGGATGCAAACGAAGTTTCTGTTGATTATACTTATGATGATTATAGTAGATTGGATACTGTTAGTGCTCCAGGAATTACAGAAGGCCAAAGAATTCCTTTAGTGTTTTATGATTATAATTATGGTATGTTGAATTGTGAAGAGTTGGCATCTTTAGAGGAAGATGGAAATGATGAATGTAGAAATTACGTCGAAGTTAGGGGAGTTATAGATTCGGGAGTGAATCCTCAATTAGAGACAAGATCTAAATCGTTTTCTGATGGATTAGGTAGACATATTCAAAGTTCTGCTGAGAAAGATGATGGATCTGCTGTGAGAACAATAACTTTGTATAATGAGAGAGGATTGACTGATGAGGTGTATGAATCATTTGAAGGTTCTATTTCACCAGTAGTTAGACTTTTGGGTGGTAGTTGGTTTGGTGATTTAGTGGGTATTAAAGATTCTGATCCTCTTTCGTTTGAGGGAATAGGTAGTTCATTTAGAGATTCTAGAGTTGATGTTGATGCAGGGTACAGCAAGTTATTTTACTTTGAAGATCCAAGTTCCAGAGTTAAGAAAACATTTCCATTGTCAGAATTTAATCCAGATTTTCATAGTCAAGATTCTGATTGTACCGAGGAAGGTGTAGTTTGTTCTATGGTGGATTATGAAAATATTGATGAAACTGTAGATTATTCTTTTGTAACTTCAATTGATGCTCTTGGTAATGAGGTTGTTTCTAAGTATGATAAGCTTGGTAATTTGGTTAGTGTGAAAGGCTTTAATGATGGCGAAGAAATTATTACTACATATGAATATAATGGTCTTGGAAATCTTTTGAGTAGAATTACTGATGCAGAAGGCAGAGTAGTTGTTGATAATATTGATTATAATACTTTGGGGCAGGTTGAAAGCACTTGGAGTTTAGATTCTGGTACTACTAAATTTACTTACGATGACAATGGAAATGTGTTAACTGTAACTGATTCAAATGGTGTTGTTTTGACTAAGGTATATGATGATTTAGATAGAGTTATTGAATTACAGTATAGCTGTTCTGAAGATGGTGGATATGATCAAGTTTATTGCAATAGTTTAGTTGATAATACTGAACCTTTATTTTATACATATGATTCTACTTGTGTTGATGGTGGTTTGAGTGGCATTGGTCATTTGTGCAAAGTAGAATTAGGATACAATGGTCCTTCAGTTTCATATACATATGACATTAGGGGAAATGTGTTGAGAACTAAGGAAGTTATTGCAGGTAAGCAGTATCTTACAAACTATGATTATGATGATGCTGGCAATGTTAAGTCTGTTAAAACATTGACAGATGGTGTTGAGACAAGTTATAGTTACGATAGTTTGAATCGGTTAAAGGATGTTTCTATTGATGGTGAGATCATTGATTATAATTATGGTTCTAGTAATACAGGTGGAGATAAAGTTGGAATGGTTAAACAGATTGATTTCCCTAGTGGAAGTAGCACAGACTATATTTATCACTCAAGGGGATGGGTAAGCGAGCTAGAAACTAGCATTAATTATAATGATAACTGGGTTCCAGGACTTCGCGAGGTTTATACTTATGATGATGTTGGAAATTTGAATGAACTTTCTACTGGGACTAATCTTGTTGAGTTTATTTATGATGATTTCTATAGGCTGGAAAGTATTGATAATTTAGGTTATTATGATTATACTTCTGAAGATGTTGACTTTTTGTTAAATTCTATCGGTTATGATTATGACAATGTTGGTAATCGGGAAAGTAGGGATGTTACTGGCAGTGGTGAAGATTTTAATGATATAATTTGGGATGTTAGTTCATATTCGTATGGGCAAGACAACAGATTAGATTCGGATGGTTTGTGTGAGTATTATTATGATGAGGTTGGTAGTTTGATTTCTAAAGAGTGTGATGGGGAAATTACTAGTTATGAATATTTGGCTAATAGTATGTTGAAAAGTGTTGTTGGTCCGGGAGTAAATCTAGAATTTGTTTATAATCCTCTGGGAAATAGAATAAGGAAAATAGATAATTTGGATTCTAGCAATAGTTTAATTTATTCTTATGGGTTGGGCAGTAGTCCTCTTTTGACATTAGATAGGAGTTCTATTTTGTTGCCTGACGAACCAATAAGAGGAATAGAAGGTACTGGTAATGAAAATTGGGGCGATTCAAGATGATTGAAGGTTTAAGAGATAAGTTTGGGTTGTTATTTAATTTTAGAAATGGTTTGATTGTTAGTTTAGTATTGGTTTTGTTTTTAGTTGCTGGTTGCCAACAGGCTGAACCATCGTTTTCCCCTACGGAATGTGAGTCTTATCATGGTATTTGTGCAAGAATTAGTGCTGATATGCCTGAAGGATATGTTCAATATGGTGGTCCAGGAGATTATGGTTGCAATCCTTATGATGAAGATGATGTCATGAGGTCTCCAAGTAAAACTCTTTCTAGTGGGTCTGGTCTTGATGATGTTTCTTCTGAAAAGATTTCAGTTCCGGATGATCAGAGTGTTCCTCTTACTCAAGCTGATAATGGTGATCATACTAATCCTGCTGAACCAGCTTATTATCCGATCTATTGTTATGTTCCCGAGGGATGTGTTGATGGAATAGATAATAATAATGATTGGTTATGTGATATAGCCGGTTGTGATGCTACAATTGTTACGCAAGAAGGAGGTTGGTTTTGCGCTGGAATGATTTCTGGAAGGCCTTGTGAAACTGCTTCCGATTGTCATTATGCACAATGTGTTGATGCTGGTCCTTGGACTGGAGATTATTGTAATTATGATGATGATTGCCATTGTAATGAAAGGGATGTTGCTCCAGATGGTTGTTATTGTCGAGATTATTCTGAAGATTGTGTACATCGTGAAGAAGAAGTTTTTGAATTTGGTTTAGATCCAGATCCTGCCTGTGTTGTTCAAGAAGAACTGGAAGAAAGTAGTAGATTCCACGAATGTGTTCCAGATGGTTTTTGTGGTGATGGCGAAGATGGAGTTTCTTGTCAAAGAGATTGTAGTTTTTGTTTAGCAGGAGATAGTGATTTGAATTCTCTTGCTTTTGATTATGGACTTCTGCCTACTGGTGCTGTGAATTGGGAAGGTCCTGGTCATATGGTTAATGAGTTTTGGGAGTTTAATGGGGATGAGAATAATATTTTAGAGCCAGGAGACTCATGTATTTTTGTCTTTAGTGAAAGTCAGGGAGATACTGTTTATGAGATCTTTGATTATTCTAATGGTTGGCCTTTTGATACTGTTACTGCACACAGTTGTTATGATTTAAATGGTGTCTATGAATTTCTTTATAATAGATTTATTGGAGGAGATCCTGAAAATTCCTATTATTATTGGGCGGAGAATTTATTTAAGGGAGACAATACAGATGGAAGATCGTGGCATATTGTTGGCAAGGATTACTTAGATAATGATGTATGTGGTTTTTGTGGTGATGGTGCGTTAGGTCAGAATGAAGTTGCTTCAGGTGGAAATAAAGATTGTGATGATCCTACATTAATTTTAGAAGATGGCGCATGTAACTGCCAGGTTGATAATGTTCCCATTTGTGGAAATGGTGTAGTTGAACCTGAAATAGGTGAGCAATGTGATTATGGAGTAAATAATCTTCACCCAAATGATCCTGGTCCAGAGCCCCCTTATGATGGAACTATTGAATGGTGTGATACTAGCTGTGAGTTGCACTCTGCTGAAGGAGGATCTTGTGGTGATGGAAATGTAGATATACCTTATGAGGAATGCGATCCTGAACATCCAGAGTGGCAAGATGGCGCTTGTGATGGTAACTGTGAAGTTTGGAGTTGTGGAGCTATTTCTGGATGTAATGTCGAGTATGGTGAAAATTGTGCCAATTGTCCAGAAGATTGTGGAATTAATAGTGGAAATTATGATGGTCTTTGTGGTGATTTAGGTTGGTTTTATTCGACTTATTATAAACAAGGGTATACTTGCGAATTTGGTGGAAATTGTATGGACTTTAGGACCAAGAGTAATGGTCAAGGAGAACCCTATTGGTCAATTCACCATAATATAAGGTATCATACAGATAGAAATACTGATATTCCAGTTTGGGATTTTCCTTATGGTTATAGTGTTTACGATGGACATGAGCCTTATGCCGATGAGAATTATTTTATAAATCAGTGGAATATTCATGATGGACATAATTATTTTGTTCAAGTGCATGAAGGAATAGTAATAGATTCGTATGATTTGACTGATCCGGATGGTGGAGATGATGTTCCTATTAGTTCAAATAGAATTGGAGCTTTTATAACTTGGGTGTACTCCGATGCATATTATGTAAAGGATTTGAGCACTAGTTGGGATGATGACTACTATTATATTAATTGGAATCATTGTGGAATAAATGAATTTGATCCTTCTAGTTGCACTTGGAGTGAGTGGAGATATAATAATAATCCTGGTTCTGAGGCGAGAGATATTTATTTAACTAGGGGCTGGAATGTTATAATGTTTGGTTTGATAAATGATGGGGGTCCAAATCGTTTGAGATATGTTGATGATGTTGAAAATCTCCTTAAGAATGATCCACACATTTTAGCAATGAATAGTGAGGGTCCAGAGTGGCCCGAATAATTCTTTTTTCTTTTTCAATATTTTTTTACGTCGTGAGAACTGCTTTCAGCTAAAGAAGAATTAGTTATTCTTATGAATTCTGCATTTTTTTGTAGTTCTTGTAGATTATGTGCACCATTATAACTTAATCCAGATCTTAAACCACCAATCAATTTGTTAATTACTTCTGAAACATTTCCTTTGTAACGAACTAAAGCTTCTACTCCTTCAGGAGTTACGTCTTCAAATTCTTTATCTTTTGAAACGTCTTTATTATTTTCTCTAGATTCGCGACCCAGTGCAGCACCGAAAGAAGCCATACCACGAATTACCTTATATTTTCCATCCTCTCTTGTGAGTGTTATTCCTGGCGACTCTTCCGTACCAGCTAACATTGAACCCATCATAACGCTAGAAGCTCCTGCAGCCAAAGCTTTTACAATGTCATTTGAACCACGAATTCCACCATCAGCTATTGCTGGTATTCCTTTTTTGTTTGCTATTTTACTTACATTTAGTATTGCAGATAACTGTGGAACTCCGCAACCTGTGACCATGCGGGTGGTACAAATTGAACCAGGACCAATACCAATCTTAACTGCGTCACAGCCCGCTTCTATGAGGTCTTTAGCACCCTTTTCCGTCGCTATATTTCCTCCAATAACATTTATATCATATCTTTTTTTTATTGATTTAACGGCGTTTATGGCCAAATCTGAGTGTCCATGGGCTATGTCAATAACTATTACATCGCAATTTGCTCTGATTAGTGCTTCTGTTCTTTGCAGGAAATCTTCTTTTACTCCTACTGCTGCTCCAACTCTTAATCTTCCTTTTTTATCCTTGCAGGCGTTTGGATTTTTTTCTGTTTTTTTGATGTCTGAAGAAGTAATTAAACCTGTTACGAATCCATTTTCATCTATGATTGGAAGTTTTTCTATTCTATTTTTGTGTAGTACTTCTCTTGCTTCTTCAGGGGATATACCAAATTTTGCTGTAATAAGATTTGAGTTTTTAGTCATAATTTCTTCTATTGATTTTTTTAGATCTCTTTCGAAAATTATGTC
>CAZUEV010000019.1:0-8087 GCA_964619355.1 Candidatus Woesearchaeota archaeon | reverse complement strand
TGTGTTTTCAGATTACTCACATGTTGCATTGACCTTCAATGGATCAGAAGTTAGAATATATATCAACGGAGTTTTGATGGATAGTGCAACAGATTACAACGGGACAGGATATTGGACCCCTCACTTCGAACTGTATGATTCATTCCTTGAAATAAGAGAGGATAGTATTTATCATACTCTAAATATGACCCTTGGAAACAAATATATCGGGGGAGTAGAAGGAGGTTTAATTGGAAATATTGACAACTTTTCAGTTTATGCAAGGGCATTGTCTGAAGAAGAAGTATCTGGGTTTTGGCAAGGTAGCGGAGAATTCATAATTGAACCTGAATCACCAACTTACTATGATAGTTTTAACTATGAAAATATAGATTTTAGAATAGAAGTAGTAAATAACCGTAACTTAAATTATTGCACCCTATACATCGATGGCCTAAATAAAGCAACAGTTAACTCTCCACCAAACCAAATTGATTTTGGATTTTTCGAAGTAAATGGGGAGGGAATTCACGAGTGGTCAGCAACATGTGAAAATGAAATTGGAGAAGTAAAAGAAAGTCAGTTATGGGAATTTTCATTAGATTATACAAATCCAAGTTTTATTGATGAAATACATTCAGAGAGTGTAGCTCCAATGGGATACTTCTATATTTCATCAACATGGTCAGATATAAACCCCCAAATAGTACGCTTAATGCGTGATGGGGAAGAAGTTACTTCAGCACCTTGGACTTATGATGAAGAACTAATCAATATCATCGGCCAGGCAGATTCCAATCCAGGGGGAACAATGACATTTACACTGATTGGTGAAGATAAGGCAGGAAACCAAAAAGAAACCGAAGAAATAACAATTATGATTAGTGGTGGGGATGACATCACTCCGCCAACCATATTGAATTTTGAATTGCTATCAAACGAAACAATATTCGATCCCCAAGAAACAATCGAAATAAATGTAATAATAGAAGAAGAGAATCCGACATTTTATTCGTTTATTGTAAATAATCAATCAGTATTGAATTATACATACGAATCATTGATTCAACAAACTTTCAACTGGACAATAGATCAGGTTTACAAAAATTCAAATATAACATTAAGTATTATGGCCTATGATTTATCTGAAAACATAGATAAAAGTTCAGAAATAATACTAGAAGTAACTGGTAACATTTCAGAAGATCCAATACAAGAAGATCCAGAAGATCCTAAAACTGGAACACCGGGTGGAGATCCAAGTGGTACACCAAACGAAGACTCATCTGACCAAGAAGATGAAGAAGAATATGAAGAAATTTTCTTAGAAGAAGAAATGGAAATACAACTCTTCCCAGAAGAAAATATTTTTGAATCAATAAGATTATCAATCCCGACAGAAGATTATTTCAAATTAACAACAGAAATAGATGAAGAAATTTCAGAATTAATTAAAGTAGAAGAACAACCAGTAATAGATAGAAACAGAAACATATTAATTGATATTTCAATACCAAAAGATCAGGCACCAGGAGTTTACACTGGAGAAATAAGATTTAGTATTGAAAAATTAGCAATTTCTGAAAATAACCCATCTAAAATAACTGGAGAAGTAATTTTGGCGAACTTATTAAAATACATAACAGGATACGCAGTTCTTCAAGGGGAAGAAACAGATACGGGTTTCAACTATATATTAGAAATAGCACTAGAAGTTAAGGATCCAACAAACAAACCAGTAAATCTAAAATTAACTCCAAAAAAATCAAAGATAAATACAGATGAAGATATAGAATTAGATATAGAAC
This sequence comes from Candidatus Woesearchaeota archaeon, assembly GCA_964619355.1. Classification (GTDB taxonomy): domain Archaea; phylum Nanobdellota; class Nanobdellia; order SCGC-AAA011-G17; family PNOQ01; genus CAYFNK01. Next base: position 6,300 of record CAZUEV010000019.1, on the reverse strand, counting down.
TAAATAACAATCTACCTGAAGAAAAAAACATAGATCTAAGCATAAGTTTACTGGACTCTGCATTAGAAAATGTTAAAGGTCAATTAGATTATACACTGGAAGTTGAAGAAGAATATACAGATACTAAAAATCTAGATTTATATGAAACATTGGAACCTGGAAAATATGTAATAAAAGGAGTGGCCAAACATTCAAGCGCGGAAGAAGGAAGTGGAGTAATTTCTATGTCAAAACTTAGCGTAAATAAACCATTCTTAAACTATACACTATTTGGAATAAAAATGAAATACTACTTGATAATATATGCATTAATGTTATTAGCATACGCAGCATATTTAGTATACGACCATACAAAAATAGTTAAATCAAAATCTCAAAAAAAATCTAAATCAAAGGCAAAATCTCAACGTCAGAAATCTCGCCAACGGAAGAAACATCCAAAGTAATTAAATTATCACCCAATTCAATACTCTTGGTAAATTCTTCAGAACCTGCATCACCAACAATATTGATTCTAACTGAAGTGTCTTTAAATTCATTATTGATGGATAAGCTCATAATACCATCATCAACAGTGTAATCATAACCAAAATCAACACTAGGACTGAACTCAAAGTTTTCTTCAGGAGAATATGAAAATACCAAAACCAACAAAACAAAGAATACTACTAACAGAAGAAAAAATGCAATAAACGGTCCAGATTTTCCAAATAAAAAACTCATGAAAAAATACTGAAAAAACTAACTTATAAAGATTTGCAAATATTTATAAAACAACCAAAATACTTCTACATATGCAAGATCAGATATTAGATATGCTTCTAAAGAAGGATGAAATTACATGGCAAGATATATTATACGATTTAATAAAATCTGAAAGGATGAGCCCATGGGATGTAGATATATCTTTATTATCAAAAAGATATCTAGACATAGTTAGAAAACTTAAAGAAACAAATTTTTTTGTATCTGGAAAAGTAATCTTGGCATCAGCAATCCTTCTAAAAATAAAATCAAATAAACTCCTAACAGAAAATATAGCAAACTTCGATAATAGATTATTTGATCAGGAAGAGGAAGAAGATTATATAGAAGGATTAGAAGACGAAGAGCAAACGAGACTACAGCCAAGACTAACAATAAAAACTCCAATAGCGAGAAAAAGAAAAGTATCAATACAGGATTTAGTTTCAGCATTAGAAAAAGCATTAGAAGTAGACACAAGAAGAAAAATTAGAAGGGAAAATTACGAAACAATAACTGAAGCACTAGAAATTCCTCAAAAGAAAATTGACCTTGGAGAAAAAATCAAAGAAATATATGGCAAAGTCATAAGCTTTTTTAACACTAAAAAAGGTAATTTAACATTCACTCAATTAGTACCATCAAATTCAAGAGAAGATAAAGTGCTTACATTTGTTCCACTTTTACATTTAGAAAACCAAAATAAAATAAATATGAGTCAACAAAAATCATTTGGAGAAATTAATATTAATCTAAAACGAAAGGAGGTAAAAGAATGAAAGAAATAAAATATATGCAACCTATGTCAATTGCAAAGATAGCAGGTATAGCAGGTTTGGTAATGGGTTTAATACTTGATATTGTAGTAATCATAGCAGGTTTAATTCAAGGAACAAGTTTGGCAGAACTATTTTCAAATCCAACATTAATGATTACACCAATAATTGGTTATGGAATTGCATGGTTCTTAGCAGGATTATTCTTCGCTTGGTTATATAATTTGCTAGCAAAGAAAATTGGAGGAATAAAGTTAGAATTAAACTAACTTTTTTCTTATTTTTTCCAAACTTAATATTTCTTCTTTTCCAGATTTCATATCTTTCAACTTAAATTTATTTAACTTTAATTCTTTAGGACCTACAAATAATACAAAGGGAATTCCTAACTTATCAGCATAATCTAAATTCTTGGAAATACCCCTACCAATCAAATCAAAATCTACTTTTACACCACCATTTCTCAAATTATCAACAATACTAAAACAATCAATGCCTGCAATTGGAATAACATACAATTTAACTGTGGTTTTTACTGTCTCTGCACCTTGCAATTTCAAAGCTTCACCAATTACATCTAAACCAAAACTAATCCCAGTCATAGGAACTTTTCTACCAACATAAGATTCCATCATTTCATCATACCTTCCACCAGCGCAAATAGATGATTTAATTTTACTCTTCTTCAAGAAACATTCAAATATTGGCCCAGTGTAATAACCAAGACCCCTTGCAAGAGAAATATTGAAAATAACTTTTCTTCTTTTAACTGCAGGAATGTAGGAAATCATTTTCTCAATTTCTTCCAAACCTTCGACACCAATCTCAGACTTTATATTTTCTTTCAAGAATTTTATTTTATCTTTATTACTGCCTTTCAAAACAAAAAAAGTCATCAACTTCTTAATTTGTGCAGCAGAAATTTTCTTTTGCTTCAATTCTAGTTCAACACCAGCTTTTCCGATCTTACTCAATTTATCTACAGAAATAACTACTGAATCAGCAATGCTTTGTTTTATACCAACATCTTCAATAATCCCTTTCAATAATTTTCTATTATTTATTTCTACATAAGTATCCAAACCAATTTTACTAAATGCATCAATTGCTAAACATATTAATTCAGAATCGGCTCTAACGTTTCCAACACCAGCAACATCAACATCACATTGCCAAAATTCCCTATAACGGCCCAACTTTATTGGCCCATCTCTAAAAACCTCACCAATTTGATATCTCTTAAAAGGCATTTTCAAATTAGGATTCATTCCAATAAATCTAGCGAAAGGAACAGTCAAATCAAATCTCAAACCCAATTTTCTCTTACCTTGATCTGTTAACTTAAAAATTTCCTTAGCAACATCAGATTCCTGACCTGCAGCAAACTTAGCATTCAAGATATCATATCTTTCAACTATTGGGGTCTCCAATGGAGAATATCCATATAATTCAAAGGTTTCCACCAGAGATTTGACTACATTATCTCTAAGAATCTTCTCTTCAGGACCAAAATCTCTCATTCCCTTGGCAATTTGAAGTTTCATATTATTACCTCTGAATTTTGTTTTTTATAAAAGTTTAGGACAGAAGGCGGAAATCGAATCCGCTCCTTAAGCGCCACAGGCTTACGTGCTACCGTTACACCACAACTGCCATAAGAAATAGAGCTTTCGCTCAAAGAAAAAACATAAGAGTAAGGACTATTAAAATTAGAATTACAAACAATGAATACAACCAGCATTCATCATGCCTTTAGCCTCGTTTAAATTTACCATTTTAACTAAAAGCAAAGATATTACACCCTTTTTAAAATTAACTAAAAAAGAAAAAAAAGAAAAAACAAGGTTTATCTTCTTGCTATTTCAAATACAGACTTTAGTGCCACAACAATAGTAGACGTTGCAAATAATGCTACCAAGTTATTGAACACTGAAGACAAGTAAGCAATTTCACTTAACGCACTACCTGCAAAGTTACCAACAATTACTAAAGCAGTACCTGCAAGCAAGAAATTAAATGTCTCGGAAGAAGTTATATTTAACAATCCAACAACTATACCTAGGACAACTAAGACCCAAGCATATTGAGGATAACTAACAAAGCTAAATAGCAATGCCAATACAACTCCCAACAAGAAGGCCCAACTACCAAGTGCTCCTCCACCCTTCTTCTTCTTAACCATTTTCACCTCCGTAATTAATAATAAACATACATAGATTTTAGAATTTACTGTATATAAACGTTTCTTTACAATAAAGAGTAGTGAAAAGGACGATGTGCGAGAATCGAACTCGCGTCTTACGGACCACAACCGCAAATTCTAACCATTAAACTAACACCGTCATAACAAAATAAAAGAAAATATATAATTTATAAGTTTAACCTTTCAACCCAACTCTTCTCAAAAAAGAACCAAATCTATTTTCAACTTTTTCATCATACTCAACACCAATCAAAGAAGCAGCCAATTTCTTATAACCTATTGCAGATTTACTTTTTGGATGTGTATAAATAACTGAATCTTTCTTAACCAAACTTTCACGAATGGCTTTATCATAAGGAATAGTGGCCAACACTGGTTTCTCAATCATTTTTTCAACATTCTCCAAACTCAAATCATAATCAGCTCCAGTTTTAGTTAACACAATCCCCCTTACATTCTTACCCATTTCCTCAGCCAATTTAGAAATCTTCAAAGCATCTGTAACTGCAGGCATCTCAGGATTAGTAATTATAATAATTTCATCAACAGATTTTATCACGGCCATAGCTTCAGAACCTAAACCAGGAGCACCGTCAATCAGAACAATATCTGTCAATCCATCTAAACTAGGAAGAACTTTAGATAATTTACTTGGAGCAACATCTTTCAAATCAAGAAGGGACAAACTTGCAGGGATAACTTTCAATCCAGAACCGTGCTTGTACATACTTTCAACAATACTATGTTTTCCTTTCAAAGCATCATGTAAAGAAATTGGAACAACTGGAATGCCTAAATGCAATCCCAAATTAGGAGTACTCAAATTTCCATCAACAACAGTTACATCACGACCAAAATAATTGAATGCAGCACCCAAATTAACAGTGGTAGTAGTCTTAGCTACACCACCTTTTCCAGATAAAATACCAACAAATCTAGTCATTCTAACCATTCTCCCATTAAGTCAACAAATTCAACAGCTTTTTCATAGTGAAACATCAATTTGGGAATATCAATCTCAACTTTCCCAGAACTAATTTTTGCAATCAAAGTAACTCCTTTTCTATACTCAGATCTCCTTTCAAAACTTGCCCTATCGATTTCCTTCAACAACAAATAATTATCAATATATTCCCTAACACCCCTCTTAAACTTACTAAGAGATTCAGCGCGATCTATGGCAGGATTTGGGATGCTAGAAATCTTTCCTTCGTCTTTCATCTTTTCCAACACCAACAAAAACATAAGTTCATATGCAACAACCATTCTGCTTATAGAATTTTTAATTATATCACAAGTTCTGGTATATTTCAAACTTACGTATAGCAAGTGATTAGCGCGTTTTAACTCATCCTTAACGTTATCAACAGAGATCATTTATTATTTACCAGCCTATCCTTCTCTAATATATAGTTTAATTTTACTATAAAAGATTTTGCCTTTACGAACCCATTTTTTACATATTCAAGGGTTAATTCCTTTGTCTTATAGTCATTATAGCAGATAACAAACTTATCTTTTCTAGGGAATTCCATGGGACTTTCCTTATGTTTTTTAATAATATCATCAATTTCCTCCAAAAAATCGAAATCAGACTGCAAAAAACCGTATCTTATGCTAGAAATTTTAGAAAATAATCTCAATTTTTCCTTATATGTATCCGGATCAGATCTAACTCTCTTATAAATTTGATCATATCTGATAAATGCATCTATAGAAAATTTCATAGATTTATTTATACTACTTAAAATAGATACCAATAATTTAATATCTTTAGTTAATGGATAAGTGACATGAAGTAAATGATCTGCCAATCTTAACGATTTATTTGCCTCAAAAGCCAAAGATTTCAACTTTTCCATAAAAGAGGTAGTTGATAGAAATTTATAATCTATTCTTTTTTCAATTTCATGATTGCTTCAGCCAAATCACCTGAACATTCTTCCAAAGCTTTCCTACTTTCATCTTCAGAAACATCGGCTTGCAAAGCAACAGTTTTCACATCTTCCTCAGAAATAGAACTTTCTTCCTCAATATCACCTGTAATTTGCAAAGATTTTTGGCCCATCATGTCAATTTTTACAACTTGTGGATTTCTTACAATTAAATTTTTATCAGCTGTCTTAATTATAACTTCAGTGGCATCAATTTCTTCCTGCTTCATGCCCATCTTTTTCATGGCTTGTTGCATTGCCTTTGGATTCATACCTGGAAACATTTTATACACCAAAAATCCCATTGCCATAAGTGTGCAATAAAAACATAACAACAATAACTAAAACTATAAAGAATATAACAGTACCTGGACCAAATTCAATCCTACTTTTATATTCATCAAAATATCTTACCAATCCACCCATTCCAGAGGGCATTTGTACTTTTTCTTGTGCCATTTTAATAAAAACTTAGACTGAACACTGTTTAAAAAACTTTGCAAAATAATAAGTGTAGGCAAGTGTAAGCCACTTTTTGTTAGGTTCTCGTAATCGAACGAACCTTCTGACATTCGTCTTAGCGTCTCAAAGACTTGCACTAAGTCGGGACTCGTCGTCTCATCGTTTCCTTACATCTACTCAG
>CAZUEV010000018.1:0-8711 GCA_964619355.1 Candidatus Woesearchaeota archaeon | reverse complement strand
TCTCACAAAGAGCCTAAAACTTCCACAGGAAATGAAGGGGTCTATTCATTCATTCATTCAACAGACATTCATTCATTCAACAATCATTCAATAGACATTCAACAGATAAAAAGCAATATGGAGGACAGATTTAAAGATATAACCAATCAAGAATTCATGGTATTTCTAACAATATACCAACTAGAAGAAGATCTTGGACGGGGAGTGACATATGAAGAATTGTCGTCGAAGCTTAAGCTTTCAACAGGATGTATAAGGAGCTATACTAGCTCAATAATTCGAAAACAACTCCCACTTGAAAAACGAAAGATCAATAATAGGATGGTTGTTCTCACAATACCTCAAAACTTCAGAGAACTAAACTTAAAAGAAAGACTCACAAATTTATATTATCACAAAGACCCACCCCAAACAAAGCTTCTTTGATGATTTAAACTCACTTTTCACTCAAAAAACGCCCAAAAAGTGCAAAAATACTCTCACTAACGTCCTTTCCTTCTATTTTTTACCTTATATTCTCTCAAAATCTTACTTTTTACTCTCTCATCTATGTAAAATCTCTTTTGACCATTGACCTCATTCCTCTCACCTATCAAATCATCTGTCTTTTTCCTTATATTACTGACCTGTCCTCTCACTGTTGACTCATCTTTGCCCAATACTCTAGCCAAATCTGCATAACTAAGTTTCAAATCTGTGTTCAATAATGCCCAAACTAGAGATCTTTCCATAGGTGTTAATCGTCTTAATTCATCTAAAACTTCTGTTTGGACAGAGACGGACGTCCGTTTAGAACGGCTGTCTGTTTGTGTTTGTTTGGACACAGAGTGTGTTTGGACAGCTGTCTGACCAGAGATAATCTCCTCGATAAAACTTTCAATGTAATTTAATCTAGAATCTAGCTCTTCCAGCATTTGTTTATGACTTTCTTTATGTTTGTTAAGATCACCAATCCATTCATGGGTGGAAATAACATCTTCTTTAACTTTAGAAAACGATTCTGCAAGGCTATTATGCAAATCGGAAAACTTCTGGTTGATATCGTACCTCTTTTTACCAAAAAATAAAAAACCCATATCCAATTTATTTTTCTACTTGTTATTAAATGTTTTGTTTTAAACAAGGAAAAAACAAAGAAAAGATTTAAATACTTCGAATTTAAGAAATAAAAAAGAGTAAAAAGGTGATGTAATTGGTTAAAAAAAAGAGAACAACACAAAGGAAAAGAATAACAAAAAAGAAAGTAGGATTTCTAAAATGGTTTTTTTCAGAAAATGATTCTATACATTTAACACTAAAAGTAATAGGTTTAATAATACTGATCTATGGATCTTGGTTCAATAACGTTAATTGGGTCATACTTGGATTCATTCCTTTCTTGGTAGGATACTGGTGGAGATACGTAAACAGAAAATGAAAAAAAAGAAAAGAGCAAGAATATTCAACTGGACATGGATTAAAGAGAATTTCTGGAACGTAGTAGCTATATTCATAATCTGGCAATTAATAGTTTACATTTTACTAAGCATAACTGTTTGGGCGTTTGGAATTGAATTACCAGTAGCCTAAAACCTTTAAGCTTTGATAACAAGATTACCAGGTCTTGGTTAAACTAACAACAAGTCCCCCTTCTTCAGATTTAAAGTAACCAACCTTATCAGCATAAGTGTGAATAAATGAAGTACCCTTGCCTAAATTCCCCTCATTAGCTTTTGGTTTCTTAGAAAACTGATAAAAATCTAGCATTGCTACCAAATGTCTTCCTTCTCTATGTCTTAAAATAAAAGGAACGAATTCAGATACCAAAACACCACCCTGGTCCATAACTACACAAGTTAAAGATGCCGGATCTAATCTATGTGCAAGAGTGATCTTTTTATCGGGATTACGAAGATTGCCATGTTCATGGGCATTTAAAACAGCCTCATACAAAGCAGAATAAAAGTTGTTTGGACAACCATTGGCCTCAGCTTCAGCCATTATTGGCTCAATTTTACTCCTAATTTCACCCGCATATTCTACTCCTGGAAGGCCAAATTTAACTACATTAAAATCAAGATCCAATATATAGGGATCAACTTGTTCTTGAGATAAATCTATTTCAGGAGTAGCACAAAGTATGCTCCTAACTATTGAGCTTTCACAATCAACATCAAATAGGTCTTTTGCCATAAAAAAACAGTGCAAAAAGGACTTATAAACCTTACTATTATGACCATTAACCAGTAGATACAAAACTAAAATTAAAAAAAGAAAAAGAGATTATTTTTTCCTAGGTGTATTACAATAACCTTTACAAGTTAATGAGATTACTCCCCAAACAACAAATAGAGCAGTCCACCATTGAATTCCCCAGAAAGTCCAGTATCCAAGATCAACTAATAAGAACAGGATACCTAGGATCAATAAAGACCAACCAAAGCTCTTTCCATGCATTATCAAATCACCTCCATAAACAATATCTTAATTTGGAAATCTTTATATTTAAGAATTACCTAAAACAGCATAAAGCAACAGTTTATCTCTATAATTCGCCTAATATACATTAGGCGAACATTTATATACCATTTATGACCAAAATACACTAAAAAGAGGGGATTTAGTGGAAAACTACCTAAAAAAACTGGAAGTTGAATTGAAACTCAGAGGATTTTCTCAAAAAACACTTGACACCTATTTATCAAATGTGAGACTATTTTTAGACAGAATAAAAAAAGATCCAATCGAAACAGAAGAAGAAGATCTTAAACTATATTTTGCAGAACTCATATCAGACAAACAACTTAGTCCAAGATCAATAGCTGTAAAAAAATCATCCATCAAATTCTTTTATGATAATGTAATTGGAAAAAACATAGTAACATTCAAAACACCAAAAATTCCAAAATCAATTCCAATCTTTCTGACAAAAGAAGAATTAAGAAAACTATTCAATTCAACAGTTTCAAAAAAATCCTTGCTCATTATGCGACTTTTGTATGCAACCGGCCTTAGAGTAAGTGAATGTGTGAACCTAAAAACATCTGACATGGAGCTAAAAAACAACATTGCATGGGTTAGAGCAGGAAAAGGGGGCAAGGATAGGCCCATATTCTTCTCAGATAAACTAAGCAAGGAATTAGAAAGATATATCCAAACTTTGGATGAGGAAGAACAATACTTATTTCCTGGACGAAGCAATGGACATTTATCGACCAGAAACCTACAAAAGATCATTAGTAATGCAGCAAAAAAGGCTAAAATACCAAAAAAAGTGACTGCACATAAACTAAGACACAGCTTTGCAACACATAATTTAGACAAAGGTGTAGATATAAGAATCATTCAAGAACTGTTGGGACACTCAGATTTATCGACGACACAGATATACACACATGTCTCAAAAGAACAACTAAAAAAGGTAAAAAATGTATTGGATGATATTTAATCAAAACATTTAATCAAAACTTAAAAGATCATGAACCTAAATTATTCAATCAATACTTAAAAAGTTTAAAATAATAATAAACTAAAACATTTAATCAAAACTTAAAGATTAAAAATATATATCACAACTACCGACGGGAGTAACAAAACATATATAAATAAGGCATTTCATAAGTAACCTATCCTTATAGGGGAGGTGAACTATTTGGGAAAAATAATCGCAAAAAATATTGTAGATAGAAAATCAGGTTATCTTTACTACGTTGATGGAAGTGGAAATGTTTGTGAAGCAAGAATGGCCAGGGGCGGAAAAAAGAAGAAAGTGGCCGCTAAAAGAAAAACAACTACAAAAAGAAAAGTTGCTAAAAAAACAACAAGAAAAGTAGTTAGAAGAAGAAGATAATTTTTTAAATTTTTTCTTTTTTATTTTTATCCCATATAACTTAATTGTTTCTCATCTTTACTTTTAACAACTTTTTGAGAACTCTGCATAAGATTCTTTATTTTACCCTCGAAAGCTTCTGCTTTCTTAAGCAATGGTTTCGGATCAACTTTTAATCCAAGATAAATATCTAACACTTTTATGATCTCTGCAGCAGCTCTACTGTCTGGAAGCCCAGATTGTGTTTCAACAAAAATACAAGAAATCGGAGCAGACTTAAGTTTCAATAATAAACTTGCAGTAACACCAATGACCATACCTTCATTTAAGGGATCGATTCCAGTCTTTTCCCAAGCCAAATTTTTTCTAGAACTATAATAATAAGCCTTAGATTTTTTAATTCCTACTCCATTAACATTCTTAGTACCAATCTTCTTATCCAGACTAACATTTCCACCCTTTCCAAGCGCACCAACACATTCTAAACTAATAACTTCCTTAGCTTTCAGTTTCTTGGCAAGATCATTCATAATATTAGCTAGCTTCCATTCAACGCCTGCAACATTAGTTAAAGCATGAACAATAACCAGATTCTTCTTTTTGTGATAAAATATTCCAATTGGTTCAACAACCTTTTTGTCGTGTACTGCAACAATAGGATTCATATCTTCAAACCAGATAGAGCCAATTTTTTCAATGTCAAGATGATCCAACAAATATTCTGTAGCGATAGTACCAACCAAACCAAAACCAGGAAAACCTTCAATAATAGTAACATTCTGTGGTGCTTTTTTTAAATTTATATCCATATTTACTAGCTCTATAGATTATTCTTTATATATCTTTCTTTTAGTAAACTATTTAAACTAAAAATTTAAATTTGTATCAATGGTTGATGTAAAGTTAGTTAGTTATATCAAAGAAGGGTTGGAAAAAGGATATTCTAAAGACGATTTACTAAAACTTCTAGTAGAAAACGGTTGGAACAAACAAGAAGTGACTTTAGCAATAAAGTTCATCGAGAAAGAAAAAGAAAAGAAAGTAATAAAAAAACCAAAACCAAAACCAGAGCAACCAATTCTAAAACAATTCATAAAAGAATCATTAGATAAAGGTGCATCTGAAACTGAAATAAAAAATGTTCTTTTAAGTAAGGGTTGGAAATCAGAAATAATTGACAGTGTATTTGAAGGTATAGAAAAACCAATTAAGATAAAAGAAGAACCAAAAATAGAGCAGAGAGAAGAACCAAGAAAAGAGAAAAAAGAAGTAAAAATAAAAAAAGTTGGCGAAAAGAAATTTAGCCCAATGAAATTATTAACATACGCAATTTCTTTCATATTTATAACATTAATACTCTCTGGAACTTTTGTGGTTTATTTTTATATCCAAGGAATGAATGATTATACAATAACAGATTCATCAGGAGAACAATTAAGAAAAACCTGTATAAATGAAGACTGTTCAGACCTAAAAGAATATGCACTTGAGAATGTAAAAGATAAGTTAACAATTGCAGTACTAATAAGCGCAGGAGTGGCAATTGTGGCTCTTTTATTGCATTTTATGCTACCTTTCAAGACACAAATGCTTTGGGTGTTTAACATCCTGTATTTCTTATTTTTGGGCCTAATCCTTTTCTTTTGGATTAAGTTCCAAAATTCCTAAACAAAACCTTTTTATACAGAATTTCTTCGCAACTAATTATGGGTTCGTAGCTCAGCTTGGTTAGAGCGTCTGGCTCTTAACCAGAAGGTCGGGGGTTCAAATCCCCTCGGGCCCACATTCAATTACATAACAAATTTAAACTAGTTCTAACTACCCATCACAAAATGACAGTAAATTACGAATTAAAAAGTAAACCAACCTCATCAGCCGAATTAGCAAGATTTGAGATTAGTAAAGTTGGACAAGACTATCCACAGATGCAAGCACATGCAGAACAACCAAATCCTAATGGAAATTGTTACCTTTATGTAAAATTTATAGATGGGACATTCAAAGAAGGAGAACCACATTACGGACATCGCATGCTATCATTTGTTAAAACTCCCGAAGAAGTAACACAGAAATTACATGACAGGTTATTAACATTTGCAATGGAAAAATTATTGGATAAGACTTCTGAAGAAGAGATTACATTAGAAGACACTGTATCTGGTTTACCTTTTACGAATCAGAAACTTTCCTAAACTTTTCATCAAATTTTTCTTTAGCTTTATGTTCTTTATAATAAACTGAATGAGAAGCCAATTTAGAATATAGTGCGGTTGCAATACTTACAATATCGCTCTGATAATCTTTTAAATTTTTCTCAGAAAGAATTTTTCTAGCTTCATCAAAACACTTCTTCATTAACTCTATATTTTCTTTCTTAGAAATTTCTTCTATCTCTTTTTCTTCATTTTCAGTTAAGAAAATCTCTTCCCAAATAGGATAAGAACTAGATCCTATTGTTCTTGGAAAACTTTTGCTAAAAGGCATAATTACAGAATATCTTTAATCTTCTCAATATGGTCTGCAACCCTCTCACCATTCTCTGTTAAACTAATTGTTTTGATTCTACCTTTCTTCTCAAAAGTAACTAACCTATTTTTTTCCATTTCCTGTAGGATTTTTACAGCATGAGAATATGTACAATCAACTTCTTTAGCCAGAACCGATCCATATCGTGCCTTAGGATTATTCCTCAAAGCAACCAATATCATCGACGGCTTACGTCTAAAAAATACTTCGAAAATATCTGTTTCACTCATCATTAACCACCAGAACCTACTAACTGCTAACTATATTTAAAGGTTTATATTTTAGAAGATATAAATCAATTTTTTTCCATTTATAAGTCCTTTTAAAGACGGTCATCAAAACATTTATATAAATTCCACTGTCCTGCTAATCATATGTTAGACATAAAATACGTTAGAGAAAACAAAGATAAAATTAATAATTCTTTGGAAAAAAGAGGAATATCTGACAAGAAAGAGTTAATAGAAACAATATTTGAACAGGATAAAAAATGGAGATTTCTTAAACAAAAATCTGACAAACTAAGAAGCAAAAGAAATGAATTAACAGAAAAAATAAGGTTAGAAAAAAAAGAAGGAAAAGATATTGGAAATTCACTTTCATTGGCAAAAGAAATTCCAAAAAATTTAGAAAGTATTGAAAACGAAATGAACGCACTAAAGGAAGAAGTAAATCTCGGATTATCAAAGATACCAAACGTATTACACGATTCAGTACCAAAAGGAAACGGAGAAGATGAAAATGTTCCATTCAAATTCTTCGGAAAAAAAACCCAACACGCTTTTGAAATAAAATCTCATGGAGAAATTTTAGAAGGAAATGGCTTAGCAAACTTTGATTCGGGAAGAATAAACTCTGGACAAGGATTTAATTATTTACTTGGAGATTTAGCACTGCTAGACAGGGCCTTACAACAGTTGGGGGTAGACATGCTAGTTAAAAAAGGATTCAAGTTAGTTTCTCCACCTGTAATGTTAAACAAAAAAACAATCAGTGGAACAGTTAACCTTGAAGAATTTGAAGACGTTATCTACAAACTGGATAACGAAGATTTATATTTAATTGCAACTGGAGAACACCCATTGGTATCATTGTTTAGAAACAAGACCTTCAGAAAAGAAGAATTACCAATAAAGTTAGTAACAGTAACACCTTGTTTTAGGAAAGAAATAGGGAGTCATGGTGTAGATACAAAAGGACTTTTCAGAATGCACCAATTTTACAAAGTTGAGCAAGTTGTAATATCTGATCAAGAAAGTTCATGGCAACACTTGGAAGAGATGGAGAAAATCAGTGAAGATTTCTACAAAAAGTTGGGTGTACCATACAGAGTAATTGAAATTTGTTCAGGAGATTTGGGTTATAAACAAGCAAAACAATATGATATAGAAGCATGGTTCCCAAGACAAAATGCTTACAAGGAGATAACTTCTGCAAGCAATACAACATCATACCAATCAGTTCCATTAAATATAAAATACATTGATGGGGAAGAGAAAAAATATGTTCACATGTTAAATAATACAATGGTTGCAACGTCAAGAACAATGGTTGCAATAGTAGAAAATTTTCAAAACAAAGATGGTACAGTAACAATGCCAAAACCATTAAGAAAATACATGTTTAATACAAAAAAAATGGGAGAATCTAAAAAATGAGTGAAGAAAATAAGGAAGTTAATGTTTATAACGAAGCAGAAAAGCTAGAAGAGAATGATGAAATAGAACCTAGTGAAGAAGGCTTCATGAAAGGTTATGAGTCAGATGCAGATGAAAGTACATGCGCAAATTGTCATACTGTATTGAAAGGAACTGACTTTATAGAGGAAGAAATCAAAGGCAATGTTTACAGATTTTGTTCAAGGAAATGCGCAGACGCCTTTGAAATAAGAACCTAATTCTCTTTTTCTTTTATACAAAACACTTAAAAAAGCCGTTCTTGCCCTAATCCTTCATGGTTGAGCTAATTATAACAGAGAAACCAGCGCAAGCAGAAAAGATAGCTACTGCCCTAGCAGATACAAAACCAACCAAAAGAACAGTAAACAGAGTCTCATTTTATGAACTAAAACACAAAGGAAAATCAATTTTAGTTGGTTGTGCAGTTGGTCATCTATTTGGATTGGCAAAGTCTAAAAAAGGAACTAGTGGCAAAATTCCAAATTTTGACATAGAGTGGAAACCAAAATATGAAATCAGTAAAGGTGCAGAATACACTAGAAATTATGTAAATATTTTAAAAAATTTGGCTAAAAGGGCAGACAAATTTACAGTAGCAACAGATTACGATGTAGAAGGATCTGTTATAGGGTTCAATGTAGTTAAATTCATTTGCGGACAAAAAGATGCAAAAAGAATGAAGTTCTCTACATTAACAA
>CAZUEV010000017.1:0-8804 GCA_964619355.1 Candidatus Woesearchaeota archaeon | reverse complement strand
TTATTACGCTATCTGATTGGATGAAAGACTGTATAGAAGATGATGAAAAGGATACTTTTGATTTAAATTTGACAATTGGTCTTAATGAATCCAATTCTACTAAGTTGAATAATTCTGATGATTGGGTTGGAAATATGATAACTGGTTTTTCTACATTTGCTGGTGGCGTTGTTGAATGGTCCAAGGAAGATTTAATTTTATTCTTTAAGGAAGTTCCTGGATTCTTAAAAAGCAATTGGGTAGTTTTGTCTGCGTCCAGTGCTTCTGCGATCATAGTTATAATTTTATCTTTTTGGTTTGGGATTAGAAAGGGTAAGAAAAAAGATAAAATTAAGGCTAAAGAAGTTCCAAAAAAAGGTGAAAAGAAATCTATTTTTGATAAAAATAAAGCTCCGAAACCTAAGAAAAAGAAAAAGTCAGATTTTCCAGATGAGGATGAATTGAGAGAAGTTTTGAGTTAGTTTTTTAAATGTTGTTTTACTTGTTTTTCCCTATGAGCCTTTGGTCTAGTGGTATGATATCACCTTGACGTGGTGGAGATCGGGAGTTCGATTCTCCCAAGGCTCATTCAATTTTTTACAAAACATTTATATAGCTAAAAAGGGAGTTTTTCGTTATGCAAAAAAGAGGGCAAGTAACAGTTTTTATTATAGTGGGAATTATCATTTTAGCAGTGTTTGGTTTTCTTTATATGTTAAGCGCAGGTGCCTTAAAATCTGAGTTTGACAGAGAGTTTCAAAGAGCTGTTGTTCCGGAGCAATTGGCACCTGTAAAAACTTATATGGATGATTGTTTAGAACTTAAATCCAGAACAATTATAGACACTTTGAGTTCGAGAGGAGGCTATTTAGATATTCCCCAAGATATTTTACCAAGATCTATAAATAATCCTTTTTCTAATTCTTTAGAAATTGTTCCAGGCATGGAAACTGCTTATTGGTTCTATGAAAGTGCAAATGGAATACAACAAGAGCAAATACCTACAAAAGAAGAGATGGAACTTGCAATTGAAGGTTATTTAGATGATACTTTTTCTGATTGTTATTATGAACTTGGATATTATCAAAATCAAGGTTTTGAGATAGAAATTCCTAGTTATATTGATTCTAGTGTAAGGATAAGTGATAAACATGTTGAAGTAATTGTAAAAGCTCCGATGTATGTTGCATTTGATGATGTGACTAAGACTATTGAGAATCATTTAGTCAAGATTGATGTTCCCCTAGGTGAATTTTATGATGCTTCCTTAGATATTCTTGAAAATTCAGTAAGTGAAAATTTCCTTGAAGAGAGAACATTGGATATGATGGTAGTTTATGAAGAAATTCCTTATTCTGATTTGGAAATGAGTTGTGAAAGAAAGATTTGGAATAAAAATGATGTTGCAAATGAGTTTAGGTTGATTGCAAGGGAAAATATTGGTGCTTTGAGATTAAAGAATAGTGAGAACTTGATTTTTCATGACCCTCACGATTATTTCACTGTTGATGTTAATGCCCCTGCTGGAAGCACATCTGTATTTACTTATATGACTGATTGGCCATTCAAAATTGATGTAACTCCTTCAAGAGGAGATTTAATGCTTGGGGATCCCGTTTCACAGGGTTCTCACACAATTAGTAAATTTTTGAATGCATTTTTCTGTTTGAGTAACTATCATTTTGTTTATGATGTTAAATATCCTGTTTTGGTTAGTTTGATTGATGAACATGGTTATTCTTTTCAGTTTGCAACAATGGTTATTTTAGATAATAATCAGCCAAAATTAGCTGAATTTGAATATGTTGATTACACTGAAAGTATAGAAATGAAGGAGAATATGTGTGACAATCCTTCGGTTGATGTTTCTATTGGAGTATTTGATTCTGAAAGTATAAATCCTGTTGAAGGTGCTAGAGTTTCATACCAATGTTCTGTGACAACTTGTTATTTGGGTGAAACAAATAGTGAAGGTATGTATGTTGGTGATGCTCCTGCATGTTATAATGGACAGTTGCTTGTAGATAGGGAAGGATACTTTTCTGCTGAACAAACTTTATCAACAAATGAATATCTTTCTTCCAGTGTCGTTTTGCCAAGATATTATGAATTAGATTTGAATGTTAAGTTACTTGATCTTAGAAGTGGCGATATAAGTGATGTTGGTGGAAAAATTGTTACATTCCAATTCGAGAACTTGGATAATGGATATATTGCAGTTGTTAATGAAGAATCTGAAACAATTACGCTTGTTCCTGGAAATTATAAAATAACTTCTTATGTTTCTGGAGATCCTGGATTTGATGTTAGTGCTGGCGGATCTACATTTAGAGAGTGTGTGAGCGTACCAAAGAAAGGTATTGCTGGATTGTTCTTTAATGAGGAACAGTGTTTCGACATGGAAATTGAAGAGTTTGAATTGGAGAATGTAGTAATTGGCGGTGCTGAATTTGAGTGGAGTGCAAGTTATTTGGCTGGTTATGATGAATTGACTGTATATGGTGCAATTAAAGATTCTCCTTCAGGTGTATCAGAATTAACAAATATTTTTAATCAAATAAGTTCATATCATACTAATATAAATTTTAGGGAGCCAGAGTTATCATGAAAAAAGGGTTGATGTTATTATTTAGTATTGTTTTGTTAGTTTGCTCTCTTAATGTTTACTCTGCTGATGAAGACACAAACAATCTTGGAGAAGTTATTTCTGTTACTGTTGATGATGTACTTCCTATTAGTTCTGATTTATTTATGGCTAGAGATACTCCTGTGTATGTTAATTTAAGAGGTTTCACACTTGGTTCATTTTTATTTGGAGAAGATTCTCCAGATTCTGCTCCTTTCTTTGGTGATTTGAAATTAAGATACTTTGATGTTTTTATGAAAGATTCTAGTTCAAGTTTAGTTAGTAGTGTTTCGTATAATTTACCAAGAGGTAATAAAGTTAGTTTTAATGAAGATGGAATTATTGATTTGGGACCGCTGATTATTAAATTGAGAAGGAACAATGTTGAGGATGAACTTCCTGAAGAAATCGTTCTGGATTTAACTGCCAGGTATGGTATTGATGGTACTGGCGAATTCGGAATCTTTGGTGCTGAAAGTTTATTA
Organism: Candidatus Woesearchaeota archaeon; assembly: GCA_964619355.1. Lineage (GTDB taxonomy): Archaea > Nanobdellota > Nanobdellia > SCGC-AAA011-G17 > PNOQ01 > CAYFNK01. The sequence continues at coordinate 5,714 of CAZUEV010000017.1, read as the reverse complement.
CTTACTCCAGAACCTAATGAAGAAGTTTGGTTAGAAAGTGTTAGTGGTTCTGATTTTTGGGCTAAAAGAGGCTATCTAAGACTTATTGATGTTGGTACAAATAGGGCATCCTTCCAGTTATATGATGGTTCATTTAGAAAAGTTGGTTTACCTTTTGATATTAGAAAAGGTGAAGAAGTCGAAAGGAGTTTGCCAGGTGGTCCTTCATTTTTGAGGAAGATTGCCAGGTTTAAGTTGGAGAGTACTACTGCACCAAGCAATATTGCTACTTTAGTTACTGAAAAGGATGGTATTGTAAAAAGTGATTTTAGAGTTGCCAAAGGCATGGCTCCGTTTACAGGAAGCTCTTGGAAAGTACATCAAATTTATCCTGGCTCTGCAGATGGCACAATAAGTAAGAAAATTATTTTTGTTAGCGAAGATCCAGAAAGAAGGGGTCAAAAGGTTGCCTTAGAGCATAGTACAACTAGTAACTTTGTTCTTGGAGATCCTTGTATTGATGTTGTTTTAGTTAATGATGAAAATATTGAAAGTTTTGAAGATAGTGAAAGTAAAGTAGATAAAACAAGATTAGCTTGTACTGCTATATTTGAATTCGGAGCTGCTCTTGATTATTTGCATAATGCTGATGAAAAAGATGAAATTTATTACAACATTGCAGAAACTTATTATCGTGAATTAAAAGCGTTTCAGATGGCATTACAATATTATAATATTATGATTAACCCAGATGAAAGTGTTGGCGAAATAGTTTCTAATTTGGAAAGACAAATACAGGATGGTGCTTCTTCTATTTCTTTGGATGGAGTAATGGTCTTCTTAAAAGATATTGAAAGTTCTGATGAAAAGAGATCACACTTTACTGCAGAAGTTCATGGTGATGGAACTATTTCTGTGGATGAAATAAATTCACTCGAGGAACTACAATCTAAAATTGTTGAAGTTGCATTGAGCAAAGATATTCCAATTCCAATTGATTTGGCCCTTGCATTAGTTGAGCATGAGAGTAATTTCAAACATTGTTCTTCTGGAAATTCATATTCTTGTAGTCAAAGTGGTGTTAATAAAAATGAAAATATGGCTAATGGTGAAGTTGTTAGTACTGATTATGGACTTATGCAAATAAATAATGTTGCACACGCCGGTTGCTTTGATATCGATTATCAAGGAAGTAGGGGTATTTGTGCTGTGCCTGAGTGCAGTGGAACTGATGCATATGATATTGTTTGTAATCTTGCTGCTGGTTTGGAATTATTGGAGCAAAACTATAATTCATATGGCTCTAATGGAATTGATCCTGTAACAATTGGAAATTATTGTGATAATGCTGCCAGAGTAAATCAATATGCTTCCTATAGGGGTTGGGATGCTGCATTAAGAGTATATAATGGACTTGGTTGTGCAGATAATGTTTATCAATATGTTGAAAATTTAAATAACAGAAGGAGTGATTACGAAGAGTTTGAAGTAGAAATCGAACCTGGTCAAGGTGAAATTGCTACAGATAAATTTTATGTTGGTCAAACTGTTTTAACTTACCGTGGAAATGATGGAAATATACAGTGGATTGTTGACGGTATAAATTCTGAAAGTATTCTTCTTGAGAAAAAGGGTTTGATAAAAGAAAGAGAAGAATTGGTAGTTGGAGATAATCTTGTTGATGGCTATTTAGTAAGAGTCTTTGATATTAATGTTAATGACAATGCAATAGTTACAGTTTTACCAGGTTCAAGCAGGTCTTATGGGATTTCTGACTTTACAGTTACTTTGCCAATCGAGGGAAGGGCTATTGAGTGGACCCCTGAACAAATTGATAAAAAAATAAATAAGACTAAGAAAACAATTGATAAATTGGAAAATGTTCTTGATGATCTTGGAAAATTAATAAAAGCCTGGAAGGCAACTTGTTTTAGTGTTTATTTTGCTTTGACTGTTAAGAACTCTTTCTTACAAGATCCTACTGCTAGAAGATTGGCTGTTGATGATTGGACAATAAAATGTAAAACATTTATGGAAAATGACGTTGGTGATTATTCTAGTGTTGATGATTGTTTACAGCAAAATGCAGATGGTGTGGAACAATCCATTGAGGATGCAGGAGAAGCTGTTGAAAAGATAAGGGAATATAAGTCTGTAAGTGATGAAGGGCTTGGTAATGCAGAAGCTAGAGCAAAGGCAGCTGGTGCTATGGGTAATGAATTGGATGCTGAATATTTAGAACTTTTGAATAAATATGCTGGATATGATTCTGGACATATTGATCAATTAATTTTACAGAGATATACTGATCCAACTGCATTTAATACATCAATTCAAGAAATAAGAAATAGTTATAGTTTAGATGATTTGAAAACCATTGATGGTTTAATTAATGACGAAATGTCTGCAATGGAGCAAGAAGGGGTTATAACTTCTATTTTAAGTCCAGGAAGGTCTAATCTTGACGTATCAAGTTTGTCTGATTCTAATGCTGCAGATTTTATTTATTTAGCAAACCAATACTCTGGAAAAAATGTTACAGAGGTTGAAGCTTATGAAGGGTCTGGCGGTAATATTGTTGGATTCTTGAATGGTAGTAAGCTTGATTTAATTCCTGTGATGAGAGAAGGTCAATCTATTTCAATAGATGATGGTGTTTTTTATGAATCTGGTGGTAATTTATATTTGGTTGACGCTGTTAGTGGCACTTCAGTTTATTCCAATGATTACAGTGGTCGTCCTAAAGTACAGTACAATAGCGATAAGAAGCCATGGATATTCCCTTACAGAGAAAATCCACCTTTAGGGAGAGGAAATGATGAGAAATGGGCTTACCTGAATCAAGCAAATTATGTTAGAGTTTATCATGCTGCAAATGGAGATTATGATGGGTTTGAAATTTGGAATGTTGGTTCTGATAGGAATATTGATTTAGCTGAAGGTACTGGTGCAGAGGATGATTTAATAGTTGTTTCAAGAAGTCAACTTGATTTCGATCCTGATTTTAATAATTTGAAACAGAGAATAACTGCAACTTATAAGAGAATAGACAAAAAACCTAACGAGGGAGATTCTGTTTGGGTTCAGGGTAAAAGGTATTCAACAAGTTATCTTAAATCTAGAATTACTGATGTTACTCCATTAACTAGTTGTATATATCATATGCCTGCAAAAGATTGTAAGATTTTGTTCAATGTTTGTGATCCAGTAATGTGTCCCGCCTCAAGATTTGATCTTGGTGGAAGATGGAAAGTAAGTAATGTTATTGAAACTGGAATAATTGGTAGTTTGGTTCTTGGATGGGGTCAAAAAGAACCTTTCCGTGATAAAGTTCCAATTTGTATCTCTGGTGTGCATGCCGGGTTAGATAACATTAAATCTGTTTTTGAAGGTTATCATGATTGTTTACAAACTGCTAAAGATGATGGAAGCTATGTTGGTGTGTGTAATGAAATAACAAGCATTTATGTTTGTGAAATGTTGTGGAGAGAAGCATTATCTATCTCTGGAACATTTGGTAGGTTGTCTGATGTATTCTCTAAGAAATTTTTAAGTACAAGTTGGAATGAAGGTGGGGAATATTCTAGGTGGGATGCTTCTTGGAAATCTTTAAGTGATTCTACTACTTTCTTTACAAGTGAATATGCAAGGAGTTCCTTTGCAGCATTTAATGAATTGAGCAGTCAAGAAATTGGAACTGAAATATGTAGGGCTGCAATCGGTGGAAAGGTTCCTGGTGCAGGAGATTTCTTAAGTCAGTTAACTGATCCAACAAGTCCTCCACAATTTACAGCCTGGTTTAGTGAATTAGAACATGGTAGTGCTGAGAGAGGAACCTCTTCATACAGAATTTATTATCATATTTATGCTGGCAGAGATAGGGATGTTAAGTATGGTGTATTTTTAAAAAATAATATTGGAGAATTTGTTTTTGTTACTGGTGGTGATGGTGGTGGATTGTTCAGATATAAAAATTTGGAGAAGGGGGATTATGCTGATGTGAGTCAAGTTGTTACTAAAAAATCTGGTTTCAATGAAATTTGTGTTGAAATTGATGGTTCCGAGAAGTGTGGATTTGGAAAAGTTACAAGCGCATTTTCTGTAAATTATTTGAATGATATACTTGTTCAAGATGAGTTGGGAAGAAGAAATATAACAACCAGGGAACAATGTGTACCTGAACATCCAAGAACAACACCAAGTTTAGGTAGTTTGCCAACTCCTTCAGATTATGGATTGTTAGATTCTGGTATTATTAGGGTTTGTGCCGGTAATGATCCAGATGGTTTCGCTGATAAATGGTTGTTCGTTGGAAGATGTGGCGTTAATGAAGAAGGACTTTCCTTAGGTGATTGTTACTTAGATGGTGAGTCTGTAAGCTTTAATGATGCAAATAGAGATGCTTTGCTTGGAGAGATAGAACAAGATGCTATAGAGAGGGCACTTGATGGAGAATATAGATCTGAAGAGAACTCTAAAATTAAACTAACTTCAATACGTGGTAGTTTTGAAAGTGATAATGCATTTGTTACCGACTTAGTTGAAAGAAGATATAGTGAAGTTGAAGAAAAATTAGGTGAGTTGAGAGATGCAGTCAGGTATTCTACTGATGATGGCTCTAAGGCAAGAGGTTATAACTTAATTGGTAAGATTTACAAGAGTTTGGCTCAGAAAATTATTTTAACTATTGAAAGTGAAGTAGGAGAATTTGTTGGGCCTGGCGGAGATGTAGTCTCTAATGTTGGGGCTGAAGAAGTTGGTGATTATAATTTCTTTTTATCTATCAATGATCAACTTACAAAAAAGGATGATACTTATAACACTCCTTTTGGCAACGCTGTATACTTTGATTTTGGTTATGAGGTTGGTGCACAGAGAGGGGTTGGTGCACGGTATGATATAATTGATAGATATAAATTGGAAGTTTTCGATTCGAATAATAATTTGGTTGAAAAAGAGGAAGAAGATGTTTGGTTTGGTGGGAATAATAAGGAAGGTTTGAAATGGAAAAACCCTTCTCGAGGAACTTACACAATTAGAGTTACCTATTTTAGAGAGGACGATTTCTTATCAGAGAATATAGTTAAGATTTATCAAGTTGCTTTGAACGTTGGAACTTCTTACGATAATGATGACCCTTATTGTATTGGCTTTGATTGTGCAATTCTGGATGAAGATATGGAATATAGAATTGGTTATAATGGTATAACGCAATGGGAAAGGAGGTTTGATGGTCTCTTTAGTGGAGGAGAGTGGCAGATTTTAACTAATGATAATTGGGATGATTCTGGCTCGTGGTTCATGGGTCTCACCGATTCTCAAAAAACTTCTTCTGAAAAATTAAAAGACTTAAACAAGCAAGACGGTATTGCTTATTTGGAGAATACGTGGGTGCATTGTCTGCAACCTTGTTCTGAATAAGTGGTTTTATGCGGGAGACAGGACTCGAACCTGCGTAGGCACTAAGCCACTAGGTCCTAAGCCTAGCCCGTTTGACCACTCCGGCACCCGTGCATGTAGTAATTATAAAAATTTTGTTTTTAAAAAGTTATCTATAAATATAAGAAAAAGAAAATTATCTTTTTGTTTCTTTTTGCCAGGTATACTTTCTAATTTTAGCAGTTTTACCGTAGCCACAACTAGCACATTCTTTATGAATTTTATGGTAAGATGCTTTTCCACATCTTCGGCACCGGATATGAATATCCTTCTGTGCCTTCTTACCCATAGAGGGT
>CAZUEV010000016.1:0-9014 GCA_964619355.1 Candidatus Woesearchaeota archaeon | reverse complement strand
TGTGGAGATGTTGAATCTAGCTTGTCAGCGAATGAGGAAGGTTATTTAGATGAGGACTTTTATTTTGAGTTAAAATGTGCAGATGAGAGTACTCCCGTCGTGAAAAGTACTAATTGTGCATCTACTGTTGCTTCTGGACATGTAGTTTTGGTTAGTGGTGATGAGATGTTTGTACGGCTTTGTCGTGATTTTTAATTTTGCCGTTTCTGGGCTTGTATTGCTTAAATTCTTTAAAATTAGTGCCTTTCATTATACTAAAAACTATAAATGTTTATAAACAGATAATCTACCTGTTTTAACTAGTTTATAGACGAGAGTGACTAAAAGTTTTAAGGTGATGACGTCGATGTTGTTGAACAAAAGAGGTGAAGAAAAATAATATTTATTCCAAACATGGAGGTGTTTGTTTAAATGAAAAATTTTATTAGAAAGGTTTCTGCTGTCGGTACCGGCTTTGCATTGCTAGGTATGTCGATTGGTGGAGCTGTAGCAGCAGACTTAGCTGACTTACCTGAACCATTTGTGGTAAGTGATAGTTATGTTGGCACGGCTATGGTTATTGGAAGCACAGAAGATTCTGCTGCCAGAAGTACGTTAAAAACTTACTTTGATGGCTTTGCAACTGAGGTTGCTGCGGGTCTTGGTGATTTGATTGAAACACAAGAAGTAAAGCTACAAGATAGTATAGCATCTAGTACTGCTTTAGAAACATCTTATGAAGATAGTGATTCTGATATCTTTATTGATGAAACTGTAACTATTGGTGGAACAAGTTACAATATGCACACAGAACTTCAATTGAGTAACACTGCTGCTGATTTAGATGTAGAGACAAGTTTGACAAGTAATCAAGATAAGTATGCTTTGGATCCAAAGTTAGAGATTAAGACTGATGCTATAAAATATTGTTATGTCTTTGATGAACACATCAATGTTTCTGGCGTCGTTAGTTCAACTTCTCCAATGGATATGGATTTTATGGACAAAACGATCAGAATAACTGCAGCTACGAATACAAGTATTACTGCTGAAGTTGGAGATAGTTGGGCAGGACATCCTGGCGAGATCTATACTGGTAATGGAATAACGATGGAAGTTATAACTGTTGATGGTGATAGTGCAATTGTTGACTTTGGAAACGATCAAAGGCCGTTTAGTGCAGAGGGTACTACAATTTCAATTGGTGAAGTAGACGTATATCTTGATACTGCTACTGCCGGAGTTGGTAGTATAGATGAAGCTGTAGCTACTTTTATCATTGGACCTGATGCTGTAAAGACTTACAGTGATGGAGATGCATATTCTGATTGGTGTTCTCCTGTAGATGGACATGGATATTCAGAGTGTGATGAAGATACTCCTGATTGGGTATGGGACATTAAAGAGTTGAATACAGGATCTGCTACTACAGGGTTTACTGGATCTACAAATGAGATTTGCATAGAGAATGATTTCCAAGCATATAACTACAACTCTAATCCTGCTGGTGTAGGAGAATACTTTGGATTGCCAACCGGATTCGCTTATGTTGGTATAGATAGCTTGACAGTTTCAGATGATAACTATATGGAGTTAACGGTAGCGTATGAGGATAGTGTAGATCTTAACAACGAAGATACATTTGGTCCTGATTCAGGTAGAGTTATACATCTTTCTGTAAACAAAGATGAGGGTATGAAGCTTGATTTCAGTGAATTTAACCTTACTGATGCTGAGTTTACAGGTGATACTGACACAACAGATATCTATCTTTGGACTAATTCGAGTTATGCTGATGCTGTAGAGAATGGTGAGAATAAAACTATTCAAGCGTGGTACAAAGACGGCAGTAATAAGATACAATTTGCAGGTAATTTAACTGTGAATGATGATGGTAGTAATACCTCGCAGAGGTGGCAATTTGGTAATATGAATTGGGGTTCTACAAAGGGAACAGATATAACTCTGAATTTGTATGGAAATCTTAGTCAAGATGACAGTTTGTTCCTTGGATTGATGCCTTCTACTGCATTGAGTTCAAATGATAACTTGTGGTTCAGATTGCAGACCAAAGTAGATGACACGGATACTTCCAATCAAGGAATCTTCCTAGGATTTGGAGACACTGACAACGATGAGTCTGATGAAGTTATTTGGGGAAGAGAAACTAGTCCAAGGCTTACTCCAAACACAACGAGTAACGAAAATCTACACGTTGGTGGAAAGACGTATGACTTGTTGACTGGATATGGGCTTCAAATATCCGAAACTGATTCAGCTGGAGATAGTGATTCGTTTACTATTATGATACCAGATGACCAGGTTTATGCAAATGTAGCTGTATACGAAGGTGGCGGAGCTGCTTCTAGTAGCGAGGTTGACTTGGTAACTGCAAGCGAAGACTTAGCTGGATATACTAACTTAGTATTAGTTGGTGGTCCTGCTGTTAACAGTGCAACTGCTGACTTTTTGGATCTAACATTCCCAGCATACGGTGATGCTTCTGGTATTGCACTAGATACAGCTGTAGTTAAGTTCGTTGAGAAAGACGGGCAAATGGCTTTGATTGTCGCTGGATGGGAGAAAGCAGACACACAGAGAGCAGCTAGTGAAGTTGCAAGCGAAGGTCTAGCTGGCGAAAGTATGGTTGTTTAAACCATCTTTTTTTCTTTTTTTTCTTTATTTTTTATCACAAGCTTTTTAACTCAAAGGGTTTCTCTTTTGAACTATGTCTATTAAAAAGGAGAAAAGAAATAAACTAATTTTTGGGTTGTTTATAATTCTTTTAATGGTTAGTAGTACCCTTGGATTTATGTATTCTGGTAGCGATTCTGTTAAAATTAATGGGCACAAATTTGTGCTTACAGAACAAGGTTGGAAAGTATGGTTAGATGATCTTGATTCCTATTTGTATTTCAATTATTTGCCTGATGAGTTAGAATATGATTTAGATTCTTTTGATTTTAATTTTGGATTTGTTAAAATTTATAATGAAGATTGGAATGATGGCGCGGTTCAGAGGTTGCAATCTATTCTCTTGTTTAAAGGAATACATACTGAACTTGTAAGTGAATCTAGTGATTGTGATGAAGATATATTAATACTAAATGATGAAGGCTTGGATCCTTCAGTTACTGTAGAACAGAAATGTTTATATTTTGATGGAGATTACGTGAAAATCACTGAAGGAGTTATTTACAAAATATTTGAGATTGTTTAAAATGGAAAATAAATCTGTAATTTTTTTAGGTTTACTTGTAGTTGTTCTTTTAGCTCTTGTTTTTTTAGTGGATAATGATGAATCTCCTTGGCCACCTTCATACAATTATTCAGGTGTTGATGGCAATATATATGATTTTAATTTTACAAGTGTTGGCTCAAATGATAGGCATATATTGTTTTATGATTTTAGGAGAGTTACTGGTCCTGGTAAGGTTGTGATTAAACCTGTTTCAATTCCGTTTAGGTATTCACCTTCTGAACTAGAAGAGATTCCAATGGATGATGTTAAAGACTTAATTCTCGGATCTGAAGCTATTTATGTTACGAGGGATTATGCTATTGATGAATATACTAATCAATTAGATGGTGTAGCTATGTTAACTTTTGTTAGGGTTGTTGATGATGTTATGGATCCCGATATGTTTAGAATTCCTACAGGGATGGCTATAACTTCACCTGTGGAGGGCGTAGATTCTCCAGTTGTTGGTTGTCCTTATGCAAATGTTGAAGCAAGAGTAATCGAGTTGAGAAAAGGTAATGAAAATAGGATTTATGCAGAAGGAGATTATTGCGTTATAATGGAGTTTGTTGAACCAGAAGACTCAATTAAAGTTGCAACTAAATTGACCTACCATATTTTGGGCATTATGTAGTTTTTGACAAGTTGACATGGACCGGAAGATAGTTTATAATTGTTTTTGTTTTTATTTATCCATGAATCTGGAGAAATTGGCATTGTTTAGTGGAATGTTGGTTGGTGATGGTTATGTTTCTAATAGGAAAAATGGTTTTGGATATACAACTTATTCAATTAGTTTATTTAATACTAAGAGAGAATTAGTGGAACTCTTTTACAATTTGCATTTTGATTTGTTTGGGGAAAAGGGAAAAATTGGATGTAGAAAAAGAAAGGGAAGAAAAGATTTGTATCAGTTTTGCAAATATTCTAAAATTTCTTTTGATTATGTTGTTAATGATCTTGGAATTCCTTATGGAAAGAAAGCTGCAAAGGTTAGAATTCCTAAAATTATTTTAGAATCTAAGGAAGATATTGTTAAGTTATATTTCTTTTTGGGATTATTAATTACAGATGGTTTTGTAAATAAGAAAGGAGTTATTGGGTTTCATATGGCTAGTAAAAATTTGTTAATTGATTTGAATAAGTTAATAACTTGTTTGTGGGGATTTGATAAAGAGGTTAAAACAGTGATTCAAAAAAAGAAATATTTTTCTTATCAGTTAAATTTAAATAAGGGAGAAAGTAAACGAATTTTGAGTGACATTTTTTTTGCCGCGATCGCATAACCTGGTATTGCACTGATTCAGTAAAGATACGTTCTTCTGGAGTGTAAGCTTTGAAAGCCAGGTCCGAAAGGGCATCTGGGTTCGAATCCCAGTCGCGGCGTTAATATTAACGAAACGTTTATATATTTTGTCTATTATGTATATTTATAGTTTTTATGGGGGTAAAAATGAATAAAATATTTATCTTGATTTTTATTGGTTTGGTAGTTGTTGCTGGAGCTTCTGCAGGTTTAGTTACATATTTATCAAATACAATAACTGCCGATGTTACTGTTAAATCTCCAATTCAAGTTTGGTTTGGAGATAATGCTGAAGATGTATTGTTAGAGTTTGATGAAATTTATGGTGGCGAAGATTTTAGTTACGTTACAAATTCAAGAAATATGGCAGAGAATGCTGTAGATGCATATCCTATTTTAAATATAATAGAGAGTGATTCAGAATGGACTGGACTAGAATTTACTGTGGTTTCAGCGTGTATTTCTACACAATCTTCTGCTGAATTAAGTCAGTGTGGAACTGTTGACAGTGGCATATATCATGTAAAGGAAAATGGCGAAATTATACCTTTCAAAGAGATAGGTGCTGAACATACGAAGGAAGCAAGGTTGCTGATACATCCTCCGACTTGGCCTGTTGAAAAGATGAATTTTGATCCTGAACAAATGACTATTAGTGAATATACATTTGTTACTGCTCCAAATGTTGAAGGAAAGTTTCAATTTAGATTGTGTCACTTATATGATCTAGCAGGAATCTGTTAAGATGAAGTGGCTATTTCTTTTCTTTTCTTTTCTTTTGATTATTCCAATAGCCAGTGCCCTTTATGGTGGCGATTCAGAGTTGATTCATTCTTTTGATAGGTGTGATGATTTAAATGTTCTCGTACATGCAGATTTTCAGATTGATGAGGGTGAATACTACTTTGATGGGTGTTCATTGGTAGAAGATGAACTATGGATTTGTGAGTGTGGTGGCAATTTTAATTTAGTTTTAGGAACTGAAGTTAATACAGTTAATAGTTATGGTTTTGATATTAGTTATTCTTTAAGTGTTGTGGGTGTGGAAGAATATGAAAATGATGATGAAAGAAGAATATTTATTCCAACTGAACGAGAATTTATAAATGGTTATACTAGGGATTTATTTGTTGGTGATATGTTTAAGATAACTATTGATTCTAATGAGTATTATATCTCACTTAGTTTAAGAGAAGATGATGAAATAAAGATGAGAGTTACTGGTGAGAATATTGATTCTAATTTTGATTTGGGAAGGGGAGATAGAGTAAGGTTTGATGTTAATGATGATGGATCCTTTGATTTTTATGTAAAGTTTTATGAGAATAAAGGTGGGGGAGCCGAAATAGAGATTGGAAAATTGTTAGGTGTTGAGAAATCTTTGGATGCTGTTGAGTTTGTTGAAGATATTGTTTTGAATGAAAATAGTAATTCTGAAGAGAAAAGTGGTTTGGTAAATTTTTTAAGTGCGATTACTGGTGCAGTTGTTGGTACTGATGATGTTGGTGGTTTTGATTATGTATTTGTTGGTTTGATTTTTGCATTGGTTTTAAGTGGTTTGATATTAGCTGCAATGAGAATTGGCAAAAAGAAATAATTTATTTAATTTTTATTGCTTGTTTTGAAATTAATTTTGCACTATGTAGCTTATCCCTTGAATTAGAATATATTGTGAAAAGTTTTTCTCCTTTTTTTATTTTTGATTTTACATGTTTATATAGATAAACTCCTGCTTCTTTGTTCGAAGGTGCTCCAGCCATTCTAGCTATTTTTGTTATTTTTGTATTGTCTATCTCTTTTATTTTTCCAGATTTAGGAGCTTTGTAATCAAGGGTGAATTTTCCTAGTTTAATGTTTTCTGGTTGTATAGATGGTTTTCCTTTCTGTGCTTTTATTATTTCTTTCATTTTTTTGTATGCCAAACCAGAATCAAGAATTTCTTTTGCTGATTTTTTTGTATTTGTCATTTTAAAAATCTTGTTTGCCATGTAGATTGCTTTTTTCTCTAAATCTTTTGGTGCTCTTTTATCTCTTTGTAAAATATATAGAACATCTCTTGCTTCTAGTGCAGGTCCCAATCCATTTCCAATTGGTTCTGACCCGTTTGTTATGATTCCTTTTATATTCATTCTCAGTTTTTTTCCCAAATCTATGAATTTTTTTCTTAGTCTTTTTGCTTCTTTTATTGATTTTATTTTTGCAGTTTTGCCTACTGGAAAATCTAGTAAGATATGTGTTGACCCTATGCTTGCTTTTTTAGATAATATTGAAGCTATCATTAGTCCTTCAGGATCCAATCTTAGAGGGTGTCTGACATGGATTAATTTGTCATCTCCTCCTGCTAATTCTGCACCACTCCCCCAAACAATGCAGCCATTTGTTTTTTTTACTATTTTTACTATTTCTTTTTTTGAGAATTTTACTTCTGAGAAAATTTCCATTGTGTCTGCAGTTCCTGCTGGGCTTGTTATTGCTCTTGAACTTGTTTTTGCTATTGTTAATCCACCTGCTGCAAGTATTGGAGTTATAAGAAGTGTTGTTCTGTTGTTTGGAACTCCTCCTGGAGAATGTTTATCTGCAATTATTTTTTTGTTTAGTTTTAATTTGTTTCCAAATTTTAGGGAGGCTTTTGTAAAATATTCAGTTTCTTTATTTGATAAACTTTTTTTATAGCAACCTGCTACAAAATATGCTAATTCAACTTCAGTTAGATCATTTTCTACAAGATCTTTCATAATTGTTTCTATTTCTGTTTTTGTTAGCTCTTTACCGTCAAGTTTTTTCTTTATGTAATCTATTGATTTTGGTGTATGCGTTGGTTTTACTGTTATTTTTTCACCAGTTTTTAATTTTAGAATGTCTGATAACTCGTCGAATAATCCAATTGTTCCCAATTTTGATTGTTTGGAATCTGATATGTTTACTGGAACTATTATTTCTTTTTTTCCTTTTTTAATTAAAACTCTATCTCCACCTTGAATATTTAGATGTTTTGCATCCTTGCTATTTATTATTGCAATAAGTGCACCGCCAGTTGCAACATTTAGGTTTTTAACTTTTAGAAACATATTCCTCTTCGTATATTCTGTATAGCACCATTAAGATAGATAATGCTAATGGGCCTATAATTATGCCGGGTATTCCCAAATACATAATACCACCTAATACTCCAAGCAGAATTACTATTTGGTGTGTTCTTGCTGTCTTTCCTATTACTTGATGTTTTAGTATGTTGTCAACGTAACCAATTAAGATTGTACAATAAATAAATAGACCTATAGCTTCAATATTTTGCCCCATAAGTAACAGATAAATTGCAGCTGGAGCCCAAATGAAGATTGGTCCAACTATTGGTATCATTGCTAGTATTAAAATTAAGAACGACCATATTAATGGATTTGGCACATTAAATAAATAAAATCCAATGAATGCAACAATCGCTTCAATCAAAGCAATTATCAGCAGTCCAACAAGTAGTCCTTGTATTGAATTTACTATTTCCTTGTTTAGTCGATCTTTAGTCTTGTCTTTTAATGGAAGTACATCTTTAATCTTGTTTGCTATATTTTTTCCATCTCTAATAAAGAAGAATAATGTGAAGAAAAGTACAAACATATTAATTATTCCACTTAAGATATATGCCCTTATCTTTGCACTAGATTCTATGAAAATATTTGATGCGTTTAAGATTGTGTCCTTGAAATATCTCTCAAAATCTGCATTTATTCCAGTTATGTCCTTTATTTTTTCAGATAATGAGCTCAAATCTAGACTACTTGCAGTGTTATAGAAATTTATTGTTTCTTGTAACATTGAGTTTGCGAAAAATAATAATGGTAATATTATGAATATAACAATGGATGATACTACTATGAGTGAAGCTATACTTTTATTTTTTATTTTTTTATTTATTCTTTTGTATAGTGGGTGTACAGCTATTGCGATGATAATTGAACTTAAGATTGCTATTATGAATGGTGAAATAATTTTATAACCTAAGAAAAGTAGTCCTATGAATAATGCAATCATAAAAATCATTCCAAATTCTTCTTTTCCCTTAATCGCCATACGTTTGATTTGCTCTAGATGGTATATAAATATTTTGGATTTTAGAAACCTTTTTGAAGTAGGTTTTTTGTTCATTTTTATGAAACTGGCAGTTTTGTTTTCGGGTGGTAAGGATTCTTGTTACGCTATGTATCAAGTTAGTGGTGAACATGATATAGTTTGTTTGTTATCTGTTTTCTCAGAGAATCCTGAAAGTTATATGTTTCATGTTCCTAACATTGAATGGACTAAATTGCAAGCAGAAGCAATGGATTTGCCAATTTTGGTTGAAAATACAAAGGGTGAGAAGGAGAAAGAGTTGGAAGATCTTAAGAAATTGATAGTTGATGCTAAGGAAAAATTCAAAATAGAAGGAGTAGTTACAGGTGCATTAGCTTCCAATTATCAAGCATCCCGTATTCAGAAGATTTGTGATGAATT
>CAZUEV010000015.1:6212-10004 GCA_964619355.1 Candidatus Woesearchaeota archaeon | reverse complement strand
GTACTCAAGAGCAGATGTTTTGGTGCCAATAAAGGAAGAATGGGACATTATTGAAGTAAAAAGTGCTACAAAAGTAAAAGACATAAACATTTGGGATGTTGCTTTTCAAAAGTATGTTTATGAAAAAGCTGGATTAAAAATAAGAAAATGTTTCTTAATGCATGTTAATAATGAATACATAAGACATGGAGAATTGGAACCGGAAGAATTTTTTGTGAAGCAAGATATAACTGAAGAAGTTGAAGAGAAACTAAAAATAGTTCCAGAAAAAGTAACAGAAATGATTGGCATTCTTAATTATCCGGAACTACCTGAAAATGTTATAGGATTACATTGTGATGACCCTTATGGCTGCCCCCTAAAAGATGATTGTTGGAGTTTTCTTCCAGAAGGACATGTATTTCAATTAACTCGTGGCGGAAAGAAATCTTTTGAATTATTTGATAACAAAATTTACGCAATAAAAGATATTCCAGAAGAATTCAAATTAACAGATAAACAAGGAATCCAAAGAGATTGTGAAATAAACAATAAAATACATATTCACAAAGAAAGCATAAAACATTTCTTAGCAGAGTTGAAATACCCGCTGTATTACTTAGATTTTGAAACATTTAACGGTGCAATACCATTGTTTGATGGAATTAAACCTTATCAACAAATACCTTTCCAATTTTCATTGCATATTGTTAAAGAAGAAGGTGCAAAACCGGAACATATTGAATTTTTGTATAATGGAAATTCAGATCCAAGAAAAGAATTTATTAAGAAATTGAAAGAATCACTTGGAGAAACTGGAGATATCATAACTTATAATATGGCTTTTGAAAAAGGGATAGTGTCTAAATTAGCCGAGTTTCTTCCAGAATACAAGAATTGGGTTGAATCTACAAACAACAGAATGGTTGACCTTTGGATTCCTTTTAGAAATTTTAGTTATTATAACCCTAAACAGAAAGGTTCCGGCTCAATAAAGAAAGTTCTACCTTCTTTGGTTGGCGGAGATGGTTACGCTGGAATGGACATTGCAGATGGAATGACAGCATCTATTGAATATTTTAATTCTCATTATGAAGACATTGATCAAGCTAAAAAATCAAAAGTTAGAGAAGATTTATTAAAATACTGTGGATTAGATACTGAAGCAATGATATGGATAGTTGATAAATTAAAAGAGATTATACGAAATGAACACTAAAAATTATATTAAATCACAAAGAGTAACATATTTGACACTTGGTTTAGTGGCAGGATACTTCATTATGTTGAATGATGAACCAATTAGGACTTGGATGATGTTTGGATTTATTGTTGTTGGTGTATTGTTAAGTTGGTGGGTGAGAAAGAGATAATTTGATTTGACATGTGCATTGATAATCTTTATAAAAAAGACACACTAATTAAATCTTATGAAAAAAGCAGATAAAATTCCCACTTTGGTTAAATGGGCTGGCGGGAAAAAACAACTTTTGGAGCAATTTGAACCGTTTTTCCCAGAAAAAATAAAAAGATACATTGAACCATTTGTAGGTGGAGGGGCAGTAACTTTTCATATAATAAAAAAATATAACCCAAAAGAAGTTATTATTTCTGATATTAATGAAGAACTAATTAATGCCTATCATGTTGTGAAAAATAATGTTGAAGAATTGATAATAGCATTAAGAAAATACAAAAAAGAACATAGCAAGGAAAAATATTATAAAACAAGAGATAAAGATCCAAAAAAACTTTCAGATATAGCTAATGCTGCCAGGTTTATTTATTTGAATAAGACCTGTTTTAATGGCTTGTATAGGGTTAATTCGAAGGGAGGGTTTAATGTTCCACTTGGTAGTTACACAAATCCTGCAATCTGTGCTGAAGAAAACCTAAGAGAAATTTCTAAACTTTTGAAAAATGTTGATATTAAATCTATGTCATTTGAAATGGTATTAAATTTGGCAAAAAAAGGAGACTTTATTTATTTTGATCCACCCTATTATCCATTAAACAGAAATAGTTTTACAACATATACAAAAGGAAACTTTTTAGAGAATGAACAAAAACAATTAGTAAATATATTTACTAAATTGCATAAAAAAGGATGCTTTATTATGCAAAGCAACAGCGACACAAGCTTTATTAAAGATTTATACTCAACTTATAATATAAGGTTTGTTAAAGCAACAAGGATGATAAATTCCAACGCAGCAAAACGTGGGAAAATCAACGAAGTTGTAATAACAAATTATTAATTGGTGAATTGATGGCAAATTCAAACTCTTGGGAAAAAATATTCAAAGATAATAACATATTAAAACATGATTTTTCAAAAGAACCTTTTATCTTAAAATCCAAAGATATTAAACACGCAGTCCAAGATTTTAAGAAAACCGTAGAAAAGGAAGTTCGTTGTTTATGTAAACAAGATTCTCGTGAAGATGTTCCAGATGTAATGAAAGAAAATGGATTATTTCTACTTCCGGTAATAAATGGAATTTATGCAATCATTAAGGGAGAAGGGTACATGGATATACCAGAGATAAAAGGCAAACCTGAAAAATATAAAACTAAAATGAAATTTGACCTACAAACCTCAAAAGTAGGGAATTCTGAAATGCAACATTTAGATTTCGCATATGCTTCAAGCATAATAAGAACTTTTATGGAAGATGATTCATTAGTGTTAACAATAAGAGGGAGAAAATATACTCCAGAATTTAGTTTCAAGGTTAAAAACCAAAAGATAAATGTTAAGTCAGTTCAAACTGAAGTTGATGCAGGATATGAAGGCAAGAATCAAATAGTTTTAGTAGAAGCTAAAAATTCAAAAACCAAAAATACTATTATAAGGCAATTGTTTTATCCATTCAAACAATGGTCTACAACTACAAATAAAAAAGTAAATCTATTATTTTTCGAAAAAAGAGGGAATATATTTCAAATATGGCAATACAAATTTACTAATGAAAATAATTATAATTCTGTTAAACTTGTAAAATCAAAAAAATATATTATAGAAAAATAAAAGAACAATTAGGGTATTTTTAGTAAGGAAAATTTAGTTAAATATAAAAAGAATAGTAAATGATAAAACTATAAGAAAATGGCAGTTCCAAGCAGAAAACATAGGGCATCTCATAATAAACAATTATTGAAAGAGAAAAAGTTTAAAGATGAAGTTGCTAAACAAGAAAAGGAAGAAAAACAAGAGAAAAATCCTGAAGACGTTAAGCGTCTTTTTGCCTCTATTGAAGAGCTAAAAAATGAAATTAAGAAGAAAAAAGAACATAATGAATAACCAACTAAAAATCTCACCATCAACTATCAACCTTTTCAAAGACTGTCCAAGATGCTTCTATCTACATTTAATTAAAAATATAAAAAGACCACAAGGAATATTTCCAAGCCTACCAGGCGGAATGGACAAAATTCTAAAAGAGCATTTCGATAGATTCATGGAAAAAGGAGAACTACCACCAGAACTAAGAGAAGAGATAACAGGATACAAACTATACGACAACAAAGAAAATCTAAAAATATGGAGAAATAATTTCAGAGGTATTCAACATTTAGACAAAAAGTCAAATATTCTAATAAGAGGAGCAGTAGACAATATTTTAGAGAAGAATGGAAAGCTCATAGTTTTGGATTATAAGACACGAGGTTATCCACTAAAAGAAGATACGCATGAGCATTATATTACACAGATGGATATTTACAACTTTTTGCTGAGGAAGAACGGCTACAAGACAGAGGATTATACTTATTTATTGTTTTATTATCCAAATAAAGTTACTGAGACTGGGG
>CAZUEV010000015.1:0-6112 GCA_964619355.1 Candidatus Woesearchaeota archaeon | reverse complement strand
GAGGATTATACTTATTTATTGTTTTATTATCCAAATAAAGTTACTGAGACTGGGGAAGTTATTTTTGATACTAAATTGATTAAGATTGAAACTAGTGTTAAGAGGGCTGAGAAAATAATTAATGATGCTATTGATGTTTTAACTTCTGGGAAAGAGCCGAAAGCTAGTGAAGATTGTGAGTATTGTTTGTTAAGAAAAGAAAAAAAGAATTAAGGAGATGGAAATGTTGATAAACTCTTACACATTCCCGTTCTAGATTGACAATATTCACCAGAAGGACAACCACATTCCCTGCAATTATATTTCAAACCAATTCTTATTGGATCTAAAGAAATAGATGCACAAAACCAAGGTTGATTTTCCGAGCATTGGTTTACAATCGTTCCGTCAGAGCAAAAGCCCAAAATTGGTTTGTAATCAATACCAGTTCCTTCACCAGAGATTTCGTAATGGTTTGGGAAACCAATGTTATCTGTGAAGTCTGACCAATGGTTTCCAATGTTTGAGTTGTTCCAGTAGTTATTTGTTGTATCTTGTTCTTCGTAAGCATTTATTGAGTTGTCTATAAAACTATTGCCGTAAATGTAGTTGTTTGTAGCAGAGGACTCTAAATAGATTCCCCCTCCATAGCTTAGGGAGATATCATTATTGCTGATATCATTTCCAGAAGAAACTTCTATATGAATTCCATCTAAGCTGTAAGAAATTATATTATTTGACACAATATTGTTATTTCCCCTTGTTAGTCTTATTCCTGTGAAGTGTGTGTTTGCTACTTCATTGTTTGTTATATGATTATTTTCACTATCTAGAACCCAAATTCCGTTATGCCAGTTGTAATTAACTTCATTATCTGTAATATTATTAGAATTACCCCCTTGTAACTTAATTCCCCATGCGCCATTATTCGAAGCTGAATTATCATATATCAAATTGTTATTGCTTCCAGACAAACAAATTCCACAACTGTTTGATTCTGCATCATTGCCTGAGAAAACATTGTCATAGATTATGTTGTTAGAGCTACTGCCTAAAGAAATTCCTTCCATAAAATCAATTACGTAGCAATTTTTTATCGTAACTCCTTGCATATAAGAAATACCGATTCCATAATCCTGTTCGTGACCGTCTCCAGCAATTGTATGTCCATTACAGTCTAAAGTAATATCATCTGCACCGATGTTTATTCCTTCCCAATAATCACAGTATAAATCTTCAACTAGAAGGGTGTTTTCTATTATTGTATCGCCACAAGAAGGATTAATATATTCTTTTCTTAGGGTTGTAACTTTTGAATTTTGTGGTCCGTTATTCCAATAAAACATATTATTGTAAATCCCTTCTACAGTATTATATTCATTAGAATTATCACTAATCATAACTGTTTGATTTATACCTAACTCATAAGCATAAGCTTGATTATTTGAAGTAAAAAATATAAAATCATTCCAAATATCAACGTAACCACTTATTTCATTAAACTCGGTTGCTATATGTCTTAATTCTTCTGTTTCAATATCATATACATATATCCCTCCCTGAAATCCAAGACAAGATTTTACGATTTTATTATTGTAGAACGCGTAAAAATCTCCACAATCTGGAAGATTATGTTCTATTATTGAACCAGTTGTTATATCAAATAAATTTGTTCCATCAAATACATAAGTTTCATAGATTTTTGGTCCCCAGCCACCGCCAGAGGCACCTTCAAGAATAGTTTCTTCTTCTGTTGGGATGTTGTATATTTTTACTACGTTGTTTGGCCAATCTGATGTGTCCCAATAAACTATTTTGTCTCCATAAATAGTTGGATCTTTGATAGTTTGCCCAATGCATTCATCTTCTCCAGTTATAAGATTATATAATGCAAACCCTGGAGCCCAATTATTTGGATGGATTTCACAACTCCTTTGGTAAACTACCAGGTTTTCATATCTCATCCCTCTTGATGCACAGTTGTGATTTGAGCAGTCAATATCTTGAATAGAATCTACAGTCCATTCAAAATTCATATATTCAACATCTCTATTTTTTTCAGGGGATTGTGAAATTACTTCATTAGTACAACCCATTAAAATTAAAACAGAAAAAACAAATATAATCATACTACTTTTTTTCATAAAATCAATCCCCCTGTTAGTTAAAAACACCACTTTTGTGATAAGTCAAGATATTATGAATTATTTAAATTTATCCAATCAAACTTCAACACTATATTTAATATCAAGAATTTTACAATTAAGTCCTAGATTAATATTGTTTAAATAGGTTATTATTATTTGAGTGAAGTTTAAGTTGTGAATAGGCTTATTTTCCCTTAAGATATCTTTCTTTCATATATTGTGGTAGGTGTCCATTTGACGCAAGTAGATCTACTCTTTCTTTTACTGTCATAATCGTTCTACCCGTTGAAAAAATGTTATATATAAATCCATTTGCAAGTTCTACTAAAGTGGTTTCATCGTGTGGGAAATTAAATAGTTCTCCATTTTCAACCATTTTTATTACTTTGGCAATATCTGAACTTTTTTCTAGTTCTAAAGAATGTATTGGACTATGACAGAGCGTTGCTGCAATAGACTTATGGTTTCCATCTAATAACAAATATTCTGCTTTAGATTCTATTAATTTTTGATAAAATTCTTCTTGCCCCTGTCCTCTAGAAAAAGCATCATTCAAATAAGAGGAATTGATATTATCTTTCCATATGACTATTGATGGGGGCAAATCTTTGCCATGTTCCATGTCAAATATTCTAAAGTATATCTGTAGGATTGATTTTTTTCCATAGTTATACTCTCCTGGAACAATAATTTGTTCTGGCTGTAATGTTATTTCTTTCATATTGTTGGTGGTAGAAATTTTGTTTATAAGTGTTTTGTTTTGTTGTTACTTGATAGTTGTGGTATTTTGTAAGTGTTATTTCTTAGCACTCTTCAAATAAATAAAGAAAAGAAAAAAGAGCGCTTATTTAGCACTCATACAAATATCTAAAATATGGTGTTTTTTGGGATGTTCGTTAGGATCATTCAAATAAATCTCATAACTAGGTCTTGACATATCTATCTCAACCTTATTTTCCTTCATCCATTCAACAACCTTATTCCAAGCAGGTCCATAACCCTCTGGACCTTCTAACTCAACATTCATAACAACATATTTTCCACCAGGTAAAACTTTCTTCTTAACATCACCTTCAACTTCAACATCCGGGGAAATTGTCATACAAACTTCAACAGTCATTTCTTCATGAGGAGTAGTATTTGGATCATCCTGATATGCTGATAAAAACACAGTATTAGAATTAATCAAATTTTTAGGACCAGCCCATCCACAAAGCTTTTCGAACAAATCCTTAAACACCTGAGAATTTCCCATGTAATTACCAGTAAAAGAAACAAATGCAACTTCTCGATCATCTAATTCCTTAATTTTTATTTCGTTTTCCATCTTGATTTTTAAAACTGTTATTTTACTTATAAATCTTTTTAGGGTCCATGACAAGAACTCCAATACTAAGATTAAGACCCTGCTTGGTTGTGAGTATTACAAATAAAGAAAAGAAAAAGAATTTGAGTGTACCAAACGTTTTATCTTTTTCTTATAGAGATTACCATTCCATATTCGTCATCTCCACCAAGTAACCTGCCAAAAAAACCAGCTCTTCTAGTTACTACTTCTGGTTCGATTACTACGTCAATTCCATTGTCGTTGTCTGGATTTAGTCTTGATGCATATGTCATTGCTATATTGGCACCCATTCCATATAAATCTCTTCTTAACTCTCTTTTTGTTTTCAGAGAGTCAGAACTAAGTTGCGCTAGTCTAAATTCGTGATCCAATTCAATTTGTCTTAGTCTTACGCTTTGTTCTCTATGCATGACGTCGTGTTCGAGGTGTAGTCTAGTTAAGTTGACTTCGTGGGCTCTATAGGAATACCTATCCAGGAGTTCGGTTATTTCTTGCGGGTTTGTTCTTGCAACTGCTGTTTCCGGACTTTCTGATATTTGGATAGTTGGTACTTCTTGATTACCTTGTAAATTCATTGGGTAGTTCATTTTTTATGTACTCTGACCTCTAATTCTGTTTTTCCAAAAGGGATACCCAGTACTCTTCTGTCTCTTTCTGGTATGACTTCTATTTTACCTATTTTGCTAATTTCATAAGGTGATTGTGCGTTTAAATAGTTTATTGCTTCTTCTGTTGCTGCCCCATATCTAAGTGTAGTTTCTTCATATCTTTTAATTTCTTTTTTAAGTTTTCTTGGAGTTGAAATTGGTTCTGGGACATTCGCTTTTTCATCTCTTCTTTTTCGTCTATAATATAATGCGCAGCTTGTAGCTACTATTGCGATTGGAGCTGCTGGTGTGAAACCTAATGCTATGATATGTGCCGCTAAACCTGCCTGTCCTGCTATAAGTGATTTTGTAGCTCTTTTTTTAGTTTTATTCATTTTTTTGTAAATTTGTCTAATTGGATAAAAGTATATAGGAGAACGGATAAAATACAGGTGGTTGCAATTATTTTGCTTTTCATTAACCCTCCTATATAGTGGTAATCTGAAAAAAGTATATAAGTGTTTGTTTTTATCCAATTACTTCTTCTTAGAAATATTCATTCCAATTATTACAAATACCAATCCAATAATTCCTACTGCTGGTTGAGTGCTATCTCTAATAAGATATGTTAAAGCGTTAATCAAAATCATGAAAAAACCTGCAAGTATCATAACTAGCCCTCTTGTTTTGTTTTTCATTTTCCGAAAAATCCCTTACAGATAAATATTCCTGCACTAATTCCTACTAAGAATAAAAGTAATTCTCCAGGCTGTCTTTTTGAAAGTAATAAAGCAATTATTACAACTGCCGGCGCAATACCAAACATAGCTTTTCTTGGTATTGTTATCGCTTCTTTTTTTACTTTTTTTACCATTGGAAGAAATTAAACTCCCAAAAACATTAGTAACTCATAAACCAAAAATGCAGGCCATACTAAAGCTTTCAAAACTCCAAGAACACCCATCCAGAATCCAGTTGCAGTTGAAATGTAGTAAATTGCTGCTCCGATAACACCAAGGCAGTACATACCAGGACCCCGGTAATCTTTGTTGACACTACAACATTTGTCTTCTTTTACTTTTTTCTTTTTAGCTCCAGGAAACTTAACATTTAGATTTATATCTTTTTTATTTGCCATAATGTTTTCCTAAAAATTGGGGTTTAAAAGTTTTTCTAGTTTATATTTCCCAATCTATGTTCTATTGTATATAGTACACCAAGAATTTCACTCCTTCTAACAACATCTCTTGTGTTGAAACTTCCATGCAAATCGCTTAATTCTCCTCTTAAATCAGTCATTCTTTCATTTTGAAAGGTGCAATCCAATAGATTTCCATCTTCGCACAAGGGTGTTATTCCTTCTGTATCCTTGTATGTGCAACCCTTTGTTTTATCAAAATATTCACAAATCATTGTAGGTATATGGAATTGCAAAAAACTTAAAAGATTAACTAATGGTTAGTTTTTTATATTCTAATTATTATTTATGTTTTAATACTTTAAAATAAAATTAAGGAGGTGAAAAATGGAAGGAGATATAATAATTGGCGGAAGGAAGCAAAAAAAAGCAGCAATTTCTATATTTGTTATTCTAGTTCTTTTGATTGGAGTTCTAATGTGGGGAATGCCAAATTACAACGTTTATGCAAGAGAATTAAGTGGAAAAGCAGAACTTAGAGAAGCAGAGTGGAACAGACAGATTGCAGTTCAAGAAGCACAGGCAATAAAAGAATCTGCAACTTTGAAAGCAGAAGCAGAAGTTATTAGGGCACAAGGAATTGCAGAAGCAAACGAGATTATTGCAGGAAGTATAACTACTGAATACATTAAGTATAAATTTATTGAAGGTTTGAATGACGGAAATACAGAAGTGATTTATGTAGCGACAGAAGCTGGATTGCCAATACTTGAAGCAAGCAGGTTAAATTCTTAAAACAACAAGGGAAATGAAATAATTTCCCAATTTTTTATTTACACTCCAAAATAATTATGTACAAACTGAAGCAAATTTGCCAATACTTGAAGCAGTAAGAGATTTAGACTAATTCTTT
>CAZUEV010000014.1:0-10113 GCA_964619355.1 Candidatus Woesearchaeota archaeon | reverse complement strand
TTTATAGTCGGTAAATCAGTAGTGCCTAAATTTCTCATACTAATTGTAATTGGAACTTGGCTACCGACTTCTGAATTAGGAATACTAAGTTCTGCATCCATATATGGGCCATCGAAAGGAACTATAACAATCAAATTAGACCTAACCCCAACTCTCGCACCAAGAACACCAGATGCTCTATCATCCATAGATGCTTGGAGCGCTGACATCTGCAAACTAAAATTCCCAGGATGCTCCATCTCTCTTGGTAAACTTAATGTATAAGAAAACTGTGCCATCCCATTTGGCTCAAGTACAACATATTGCTCTTCAAAATCAGTAAACTCTGCCAACTCACCTGTAACTGTAACCAATGCAGGATAAGAATAATTAACACTATTGTAAATAGCAAACTCAACAGGATATTCCAAATTGGGAACAAAATCTATCTCAATACGACTAGGACTTATACCAATAGCAGAAACACCACTAGAAAACATCAACAACAAAATGAAAAATAACAAAAACCCCTTTATCATATTGAAAAAGTAAAAAAAAGACTATTTAAATATTACTATCAAGCGGTCTCTTCGCAAAAGAAAGTTATTGTTCCATTCTTATAACCAGAAGGTTCAGCAGTAGGTACTGTAAGATTAAATCCAATAGTTACATTATCTGCATCATCATGTGGGGCTAAACCAATCACGACTGGATGTGACTGCTCAGACGGAATACTGGTCCAAGTAGTATTACAAGTTGCATTAGTATTCTGGGCAGCATAACATTTAATACCCCAATAAGGCGTAGGAGCAGTTTCAGCAACCCATAAATTAGTAGTAGCATTGACAAAAATAGTTATATTGACATTACCATCATTATCCAACTCCATAAAATCTCCACCTGTGTTAGTTAAATTCATGGTATCACTATAATTATATTGATCTCTTGCCATCTCACCAAAAGAAACTAGATTATCAATTATATTACAACTAGCAACAGAAGTAATGGTAACATTAGTTGTTCCAGGGTAACTAGTAGCCCTGCCAGTAAAAGGAGCAGAACCAAATATTGCCCAAATAGCCAAAAAAGAAGCAATAAACATAATCACAATAGAAAATACCAAAATATTATTAGAAATTTTAGCCCTCTTTTTTTTTCTAACCATAATACACAACAGAGAAACAATTAGTATTTAAACATTACTATCAAGCTGTCTCTTCGCAAAAGAAAGTTATTGTTCCATTCTTATAACCAGAAGGTTCAGCAGTAGGTACTGTAAGATTAAATCCAATAGTTACATTATCTGCATCATCATGTGGAGCTAAACCAGTCACAACTGGATGAGAACTTACAGCAGGAATATTAGTCCAATCTGTATCACAAGTTGCATTAGTATTCTGGGCAGCATAACATTTAATACTCCAATAAGGCGTAGGGGCAGTTTCAGCAATCCATAAATTGGTAGTGGCATTAATAACAATAGTTATATTCACATTACCATCATTTTCCAATTCCATAAAATCTCCACCAACTTTTATAGTATCACTATAATTATATTGATCTCTTGCCATCTCACCAAAAGATACTAAATTATCTAACATATTACAACTAGTAATAGAAGTAACCGTAACATTAGTAGTTCCAGGGTAACTAGTAGCCCAACCTGTAATTGGAGCGGAACCAAAGCTAATCCAAACTGACAAAAAGGCACCTATAAAAACAAACACGACAGCAACCAACAAAACATTATTGGAAACCTTACGTACTTTCTTGGCCATCTTCACCCTCCACATCAACAACTAATAAAGTAACCTGACCAACTGGAACTGGTGCATACTGAAAATCAGTAGGAGAATAAGAATCACCAGAATATCCAGTAGAATTCATTGTAGTAAACACAAAGAATGCACCAATCAAAGATAAAACCAAAATAACAGCTATAACTAAATATACTGCCCTATTAGACACCTCTTTCATATTAAAAATATCTTATCCCTGGAAGTATTTAAATTTTACTATTACAAAATTACTTTTTCTTCTTTCTAAAATACACAAACCAAGCTATATTTCCAATAATTAAAATCGCTACAACACTTATAAGTATTACTGTCGTACTAAACTTAAATCCACTTTTCTCAACATCTCCAGAAATATCAATTAAATAAAAATCAATAGAATTCGAAGAAACTTCCGTTCTCAAATCCTGTGAAACTGTTAATTCATCATAATGAACAATCAAATTAGTTCTATATTCTCCCTTTTCAACTCCTGCAGTGTCCCAATATGCAATCAATTCTTCCTTGCCCATCGAATCTATCGATTCTGTAGAACTTTTAAATCTAGTAATTTCTTTTCCATCCAAATCATAAACTACCATCTCAGTATAAACTTCATTCAAACTTTCAGGCCAATTACTTTCAACCAAAATATTAAACTTAGCAATCTCACCAAGACTAAAATCATCATTAACTTGAATACCCAAAACACCAACGCTTGCTCCACCAATACTAAACACTTTTTCAATCACTGAAGTAGTTTCGCCATCATAAATAACAGTTAAACGTGCAGAGTATTTACCAAAATTAATAACACCTGCCCAATCTGCAGTCAAATCAATAGTGCTTCCAACAGGTAAATTAACTTCAGAAGTTTCAATAGAAGTTATTTTCTCATTTGTAGGACCATAAATATCTATTATTGCCCTAACTTTTGAAATATCTAGTGTGCCAAAATTTTGTACTGGAACTATAAAATTTATGGAATCTGACTTTCCAGTCTCGGCAATTTTCAATCTTGCAATTACATATTTTCCAGGATATGGTTCCATAACATGAAACTGATGTATAACTGCAACAGTAGATCCAATAAAAGTTCCTTCGGATGCTAAAATATTTGGAATTTCCCTCGCAACAATTTCAGTTTCAGTAACTCCAGGTTCTATATCTTCTGGAAGAATAAATGTATAACTAATTGTCTTAGAATCTTCCCATTGACCAAATTTAACTGAATTTTGACCTAAAACTATTCTATCTGCTAAACTACCTTGCGCATACAGAGAAACTTCCATTTCCTTATTTTCATTATTTATTAAATTAAATTCAACAGTCTGCATCAATCCAGGCTCATAATAAACAATTTCTCTAGCAGGAGTAACTCCCAAACCAAAAACATTTTGAGACATAACTAAAACTACAAAAATGAACAAAATACAATATCCCATTTTATTTGTAGTTCTCATAATTGTTCTAAAGTATAATTTCCTCCTTCATCAATTTCAACACCCCGATTAGGATCTAAAACAACATCACCAGTAATAGAACCAAGCTTGGACTTAGTATTCCCTTTATTAATCAAAATATTATCTCTTATTGAATAAGCAACAACAGACTTAACACCAAATTTGAAAACAGAGCTTTCAACAAGTTTACCATCTTTAGTTCCAATAACTTTCCAATAATATTCTCCAATATCCAACTCACCATCATAATTAAACGAATTACCTATCAACTTCACATCCAATAAAGGATTATCAAAAGAATTATCATCATCAACTAATAAATTATATTCTTCGTAATTTCCATACCATTCAAACTCTGGAGATCTATCTTCTATATCTCCACTCGGATACACCAAATTCAACGAATTAAATGTAACAACAACAAAAACTAAAATAAACAAACTCAATAAAACCGAAATTTCAAATCTTCTTCTTAGTTTTCTAGACATCATTCTGAAAAGTTCCCCATAAATGTTATAGTAGAAGTTTTGAATCCAGCTCCTTCATCAACTGGTGCTTTAATTTGTATTTCAACTTCTGCACTATCGTTAATATCTTGGTATTGCAACAAGCTAATTAGTTCAAGAGGACTTGTCTGTCCCGTAATATTTGTCCAATCTGTAAGTGAAAATGTACTATTGAATGCACCAATTTCAGTTGAATCTCCTGCCTTACATTGATAATACCAACTTGGCAAAGGAGCAGTGTCAAACAAACCAGTAGCATAAAGTGTGATATTGACTAAAGAGTTACCGTCATTCTGAACAAGGAAAGGTGTAGGAGTATCATCACTAGTATTGTAATAAACATCTCTTGTTATACTTCCAAAATCAACAGAATTAACTGGTAATGAAATAGCAACATAACTATCGATAGTCAGATTCCAAAAAGAAGTATACTCTGAATAATCATAACCATCATAAGATCTAACTTTCCAAAAGTACATAGTATCGACATCTAAATCGCTAATAGGTGTATAAGTAGTAGAAGAAATATCAGTAACATTAACTTCAGGAGCATTAAAAGTTTCATTATCATCCATAATAAAATTAAAAGTAATAGAATCCCCATCTAAATCCGGCCCAATAACCCAACTAAATTCAGGTGTTCTATCTGTAGTATCATTCCCGCTAGGAGGCAAATTCAAAAAGGGTACTGGAGGCACAGTATTATTTCCAATGCTATAATCTGTATCTAACTGAGTCTTAAATCTATAATCATCACCACCCAAATCAGTAACATTAGTGCAAAGATCTAAACAAGCAACATCTTCCCTATAGGATCTTAAAGTTCCAGTTATTCCAGTAACATCATAAAAAGTCAAAGTTGCAGACTTATTCAATCCAGGTTTACCACTACCATTAACATATATATTATTATTATCAATAACAATATCAGAACTCAAATTTGCTCCAGAACCATTAATACCAGCACCATACCAAATCTCCCCACCATCAGTACCAACATCTTCTAAAATATGCAATCTAGAACCTAGGCCAGCAAAACTATAGTTATTTATTGGTTGATCAATTAAATGGGTATAATCAATCCCAGTATCGTGAAAATATAATTCCTCCTTCGTAGAAGCTAAAATTGTATTGTTTGTAATATTATTATATTTGGGAATCAGAAGCCAATCAGCATCAAAACTAAACACATTACCACCTGAACTTATAATTAAATTATTTCTAAATAGATTATAGCTAGATGTACGATAAATATAAAATGAATGAGCATTTAATCCTCCAGAATCCAGGTTATTATTTCTAATTGTACTATAACTACTACTACTAAATGTTACTGCAATGGAATTTCCAGTAACAAGCGTATTATTTGTTAAATTAATGTAAGGACAAGCATTCAAATAAACTGCATTAGATCCACTACCACTGGTTACTACAGAATTGTTACTTATATTTCCACCAGACCCGCCACCCCTATGAATTGCATATTTATTAGCAACAGTTGGATCTCCTTCAACAAAATTACAATTTTTAATATTAATTCCATCTGCTTTGAAAGTGCTATTTACACCATAACCTGCATCCACCCCATTATAGGAATAATTAATAGTATGCCCTGCACAATCCAATGTAACTCCAGAATCAACAAATAAAGCAGTTGAAGGACATTCCAAATCAACATTCAAGACAGTATCGATAGTTAAGGTGTCTCCGCAAGAAGCAGCAGGATCACTATATGTAACAGTCCTATCTTCCCTCTCTAAATTTCCACCAATATCCACCACATATGCAGAATAGTCATACTTACCTTCATGAACATCAATAAAACTAGTATTTAATCTATAAAGTCCATTGTTATAAGTAGCATTAATTTCTTCCCTAGTCAAAGCCCTCTTAACAATCATAATTTCATCAATAGTTCCGTTTACTGGATAACTTGTACTAGAACTTCTGCCAATCCACAAATCATTTGTCGAAGATGCATTATTGCAATCACTAGCATCCTCAACTTCTGCTTGTTCATTTCCATCAATAAACATGTACATCTTCTGAGCAGCACCTAGGACTCCTTCCCTATCAACCACCCCGACATAATGATGCCACTCATTATCTCTTAAATCTCCAAGACCTGCATCTCTTGAAACTGAAACATATGAAGAACCATCTCCAGAACCATTATTTATATTGAAATTCACACCGCCAACAGAATTCACTTCAAAATCATACCCAGCAGTTGCTGCGGCTGAACCTCCCTTCCACAATGGCAATTGCCAAGTTCCAGTAGGCCTCATTCTAGCCCAAAACATAATCGTCGCACTACCATTCTCAATATCCAAACTATTATCAACAGGATCAGAAATAGTTAATCCACTTATAGGATTAATACTAAAATATCCACCCTTACCAAACTTACCTATTCCAACAGATTCTTCACTAAAACCACCACTATAACTAAGTTTATTATCATAAGTAGAATTATCATATACCCAAGATGCATCAAATAGTTCAAAGTTCCAATAACCAACTAAACTATAATTCCAATCATAAAATGCAGAAGTATTAGTTTCATCATTCACTGTTGTATTCAACAAAATATCATTTACAATAACAGTTTCCCCATCACCAGGAGTTGGAGTTTCCCATGTAAAAGTAGGTAAAACAGTATCAATAATTATTTCAACAGTTTCAGTATAATTAATATTCTCACTAGTATCATAAGTAGTAGCATTAAACGTATAATTACCATCATTCAAACTTGTAAAATTATTAAATAAGATACTACTACCATTGAAATTCGCATGATTAATCTGTACATTATTTGAGCCATTAAACAAATAAATTGTTATATTATTTACACCAACATTATCTATAACTGTGACATTAACAGCAAAACTACTTAATTTTACACCACCACTTGCATTTGGAGTGGGAGTCTTATATGAAATATTTGGTGGACTTACATCTGCAGTAGCTAAATTAAATGTAACATTATGCAACAAATATCCGCCAGTAATATTCACGACATCACTATTATTAGCATAATCAGAAGTAAAAGTTGTAGTATTCAAATTATGTAAACCAAAAGCAGTTCTCTGATTATCGTTAGACATATTATACTCAGTAATATTTCTTCTTTTTGTAGTCATACCATTAACATCAGTAAACTCAGAAAACTCAAGACCATAATTAACATCCCATAGACTAACATTCGAATTATTTGCAGGGGTTCCATTAGAAAAGTTTGCTTGAACATCAAAATAATGATTCATAAATAAGAAACCATCTCCAGCAGCAGACCAATCTAGCTCGCCATCAATATTTGTAACATTTATGAAAGTAATATTATTAGGGCTAACATGAGATGCATTATAGTCTATAAAATAAATTGCATTAGCAGACCCACCAGAAGTATCTATTATAGTATCTATCACATAATTGTTATACAAATCAGGAGTAGAATCTGTTGAAGTATTGCCATAATATGAAATTGCACCATAAGATGTAGAGTTTAAAACACTATTTTGTATTACAAAATTTTCAACTTTCTTATCTACAGAACGATAACCAAGAAAAGCAAAAGAAGGACTTTCAGACCCAGAAGTTTTAACATTAAGACCATCAAAAAGTATGTTAACAATATCGCCAGATGATTCTTGAGGATATATCAGAACTGCATATTGCCCAGTACCAGCAGTAGTAATTGTATTATTAATGAAAGTCAAATTTGAGAATGTTACTGTTGGATGATACATATAAATTCCATACCTATAGCTGGTAGTATCAATCTCAATAGAATTGTTCACAAACAGATTATTATCTTGATACCCAGCATACATAAATATTCCCCTAGATGTAGAGCCTGTCATAACATTATTAGTAAAATTACTATCAAGAATATAATTATACAAGTACATTTCATAACTAGTTGAATCTCTAAAAGTATTATTATCAATGGTTCCCCTCCTAACATGAGCAGCAGGAACAGAACTATGTCCATACGTTCTAAAAGCAGAAGCAGAACTATCATTAACCTCATTATTCAAAATCCAAAAATCTTGGGAATAATAAACATAAATTCCATATGAAAAATCATCTATACGGCAGTTCTTAATAGTAACATTATCCCAACTATTTGTATAAATACCATTAGCGCTAGATCCATTATCTCCTGTTAAGGAATGTCCATTACAATCAAGAATAACTCCATGTGCACCAATATTGATTCCATGGCCAGTGCAAACTATGTCATTAGCCATTGTTACATTTGTAGTTATTGTCTGTCCACAAGTAACATTACTTTCTCCACCACCAGAACCAGTGACATTAGAAACCTTGTAATAATCTCCTTCAATCTCTGCAAGAACTCCTGCATCTCTTGTTCCAGAAACAGCTTCAGCATAAGTAAATGAAATTGCATTTGCACAAGTATCATAAACATCGTCTATTATATTGGCATCTGGACAAACATAAACTCCTTGACGACTATTTACAGGAACATACAATGTATGATTTACATCAACACCGGTAACATTTGTAATATTAACAACAGTTTTAGTTTCAGTAGAATTAATCTTCAATCCTGCCAAATTAACCTCTCCTCTATTAAAATTACTATATAACTGTACCCTATTCCCGTAAATTGGATGAGTAAAGTTTACTATTTGGCTCGTAGAATACATAGTACCATCTGTAAGAACACCATCAACCGAACCAGTAGCAGTATAATTAGCAGTTTCGGGATCAGTGGGTGCAAAGAAAATACCCTCTCCACCAATATCTAACGCAATGTAATCTGTGTAAATAGAATTGTGGGCCTCTTCAACCCCCTGATAATAAACATCAGTTAAGGTATTATCATTTGATGAAGAATCCTCCAAATAGTTGCCCATTCTCTCTTCAAATAAATCACTATGCTCACCATTTATCAAGAAATGATCATAAATCAAATCATCAATCATCATACGTAATTTTGCATAATTATTATTCATATCAAGCCAATTTCTCCACTTAGTTTGATTAAATGGAGCAAAATCATACCAAATACTAGAACCCAAAAATGCTTCATAATATCCTTTTTCCACAAGCTGAACTTTTCTATCATAGCCCTCAACTAATTCAGGCAATTCTTCAAAAGTTAAATTCAAAGTATGAGGATACCTTGTTTCTCCATCTAAAACAAATCTTTCTCCATCATCTACGACTAATAAGTCAAAACCTTCAGAAGCCCAAACTAAACTTAAATCATGAACAATTTCATCACCATCTTTGCTATCAATTACTTTTAATCCAAGAAAATCAATATAATCTATTTCATGAGGTGGTATAACCAATCTAAATTTATTCGTGTGTTTATCCAAATTAAGATAAGAATATCCTTCATTTTCAATAAACATTCTATCAGTTAATTGTTCAGAATAAACATTTCCTGGTTCCTCAAATACACCCAATGTAACATCTTCAAAATGTTCTCCTGCATCATCTTCCGAAAATAAATAAGCACATCTCTTGTTATGTACTAACATACCATTTGCAAAAAAGTTATTATTATTCTCAACATTCATTAAATTATAAGTTTGAACTTCCCCCCATTCTTCTTCGATACTCAAAAGCTCAGACTCTTTCAATTCAAAATTTTCATCTAGTTGATAACAAATATCACCAACTTCAAGTTGATTAGAATCTAAACCATATCTTTCCTTTGTCCATTCAGGTTTGTAAGAACTCCACCCCTTACCTTTAACATAATATGGATGATCAAAAGTATTCTTATTTTCTGAATTTTCAAAAACTAAATAAACAATATCCTCATGAATTGGAGAAGCTAAATCTAAAACTTTATTTGGTTCAGGTTCCATTGTATCCATATTCATGGTCATAACCATCTCTCCAACTTTCACATCTTCAATATCTCTCAAACCACCATCAGCCATAGTTATCTTGGTTCCAGCAGTAAAGCAGATGGAATCACAAGCCATTTGATCAAAACACGCTGTACAATCAGATTTACAAGCATATTCAAATTGACAAGTACCATCTGCCCAAACATAATTATCAGTAAACCAACCAGAATTTCTACACTCTACCAACTGAGTAGAATCACATTCTTCATCACCCTCAATAACACCATTACCACAATCAGCAGTAACTGCCTTCTCAGTAGTCACCAATACTGCAACTTGCTTAGTAGTAGAATTAAAAAAACTAGTTGAGCCGCTAGTTATATTAACACTTATAGTTTTATCTTTTGAAACAATAAAATCAGTAGAATTTAACTGATACCAGTACTGTCCAGTCCAATTCCAAACACTCAGATTAGTAAAATATCCTGCAATTTGCTCACCATATCCCTCCCAAACAACAGTTAAACTAGAAATATTTGAATAACTGGTATTA
>CAZUEV010000013.1:0-10218 GCA_964619355.1 Candidatus Woesearchaeota archaeon | reverse complement strand
TTGATCTAATAAAAATTCTGGACTTTGATCTTTTCCAATAGGAAAATCTTCTGCAACATGAACTATATTTAATTTTTTAACTTCTATTTCATAACCAGTTGGAGCTCTTTTATCTTTGTAAATCTTACCAGAAATTTCTATAGAACTTTCGACTAATAATTTATCTGAAATTTTAACCAAAGAAGGATCTTTAACTATACATTGAATTATCTCAGAAGAATCTCTAAGAACAATAAATATTTTGTCCTTCATTTTTCTTATTCTGTGAATCCAACCATGAATTGCTATTTTTCCTTTCTTTTTGTTTATTGCTTCTTGTATTGGAATAAATGTCATTTTAATGATAATTTTTTCTCTGAATATGAAGATTTAAATAGTTTAGCTTTTAATAGTTTATTATGAAAAGAGGCGTATTTGTAATCTTATTAGTTGTATGTTTATTTTTTATTAGTTCTTGCGAGATTCAACATTCTTCTTTAAAAGATGTTACAGGGAAAGCTCCAATTGGGGCACCTAGTTCTCCACTTGGAGGATCTATTTGTGGTAATGGAGTTATTGAAGACGGTGAAGAATGTGATGATGGTAATGAGGTGGATGGTGATGGGTGTGATTCCAATTGTATAGAAGAAGAAATAGTTCCTATTTGTGGTAATGGAGTTATTGAAGACGGTGAAGAATGTGATGATGGTAATGAGAGAAATGGAGATGGCTGTAGCACAAGATGTACAGAAGAAGAAACTCTACCAAAGCCAGTAACAACACTTACTTGTGGTAATGGAGTTATTGAAGACGGTGAAGAATGTGATGATGGTAATTGGGTAGACTGCGATGGTTGTAGTTCAGAATGTAAGTTTGAGTTAGATTCTATTGGTAATTGTGGAGGACATATTCCATTGCCTCCTATACTTGTGCCAGTACCTGTATATGGATGTACAGATCATACTGCATCAAATTATAATCCAGCTGCCACGGAAGATGATGGTAGTTGCAATTATCCTCCTGATATACTTGAATGTTTAAATGAACCAGAGGGTACATTTATTGATTGTGATGGTGTTTGTTTTTATGATAGAGAATGTGAAGATGCGTGGGGTGTTTTATGTTCTGAAGGGATTGGAGATGGTTATTGTGATGATGGAACCTATGGTATAAATTTAGTATGTTCTGAGTATGATTTAGATGGGGGGGATTGCGAGATTTCCTGTGAAGATTTTGGATTTATTGAAGATTGTGATGGCACTTGTTTTGATCCAAACTCCTTTGAGTGGGAAGATGATGGAATTTGCGATACGGGTGAAGAGTTTGTTTATAATATGATTTGTGAAGAGTTTGGATATGATTCTGCTGATTGTGGATGCTTTCTAGATTCTGATTGTGAATATAGTATTGGACTTGGTGCATCTTGTAAACATGGCCTTTGTAGATATCTTGGTTGTGATGGGAGTTATTTTTTTGATGAAGATTGTATTGGTGATATTTATTTTGATCAAGAAGATATTGAAGGTATGAATGGAGCCCCTATTGTTATTGGATCTGTTGTTTTGGATAGGAATGGTGGAAAGGATGTGTCAGGTGTTCAGAATCCTGGTGAGGAAGAATATTATGATGGTTGTATATTTGGAGATATAACTTGGTTTGGAGACGATCACTGTCAACCAAGGTTTAATTGCGAAGATTGGGGTTTTGATGGAGGAGATTGCATTTTTGAAGATGATGATGATTTTGGAGGCAATGTAGATTTTGTAGATCTTGCAGAAGATATTAGGTATATAGTTGATACTGATCTTTTAGAATTGTTTTTAGATTACGAACCTTCTGCATTGTTGTTAGCTATTCTTTCAGAATATTATGATGAAATCAATGAAACAGATTCTGATTCGGAAGTTATTTTTGAGTTTACCGAATCTGGTTTACAGGTTGGATCTTCATTTAGAATTCAAACTTATTTCTTTGATGTAAGAAATACTGATTTTATTGTTTCTGATGGTAACCTAATTGTTGGTGAAGATTATTCTACAGATGATATACTTGATGGCTATAATCTTGAGTCGCATGTTGTTGTAATTAAGAATATAGATACTACCTCTAAGAATTCTATCGTTGAAGTATTTTCAACCAATCCAAAGGAGATAAGTGTTGGTTTATATTCTCCAACTAAAGTTGATTTAAATAATGATGGTATATTAGATGTATCAATTGAATTAGTTCACTTGTCCAGAAATCAAATTAGTGTGAAAACAAATTATTTTGCACCACAAGTTGTTTTAGATAGTCTGGTTTATTCTAGTGAAGGTGGCATTAATAATTATATTGATTACTTTTTGAATAATTGGAAGTTTGTTGGTTATCCTATATTTGCTTTACTACTGGTTGTGTTATTTTATTTTTCATTAGAAAGATTAAGAAATTGTTTTATTAAGTAGTTAAGGTGTTATTCTTTCTGGATCTCTTGGGAGCAGTATACATTCTCTTATGTTGTCTATTTTTAGGATACCTTGTACTATTCTGTCAAGTCCTAAACCAACCCCTCCGTGTGGTGGACATCCATACTTGAATATTGCAAGATAGGGTTCCATTCCTTTTAGGCTGATTTTCTTTTCTTCTGCTTGCGATTCTAGAATATCTAACCTATGTTCTCTTTGTGCTCCTGTTGCACTTTCTAAACCACTGTGAATTAAATCAAAACTTTTTGTTCCGTCTTTGTCCTTTTTCATGTGGTAAAATGGTCTTATCTTCCAAGGATAATTTGTTATAAATATGAAATCTGATTTGTATTTTTTAAGTGCAATTTCTCCAAGTATTTTTTCTGATTTTGGATCTAAGTCATCGTCTTTTGGAATATTTTTGCCTTTTTTCTTAAGTAGGTCTTTGGCTTCTTTCATAGTTATTCTTGGAATTTTTTTTGGTAGATTCATTTCTACATTTAATAGTTTTAATTCTTCTTTACATTCTTTCCTTAATCTTTTTACAATGTCATTCATTAGTTCTTCTACAACGTCCATTATATCATGTTCGTCTTTAATGAATCCCATTTCCATGTCTATTCCAGTGAATTCAGTCAAATGTCTTGTTGTATGACTTTTCTCTGCCCTGAATACTGGTGCTATTTCATAGACTTTTTCAAAACCGCCAGCAACGAACATTTGTTTGTATATTTGTGGACTTTGGGATAGAAATGCTTTTTTTGCAAAGTATTGTACATTGAATAATTGGGCTCCTGATTCTGCACCCATGCAAGTTAATTTTGGACTGTTAATGTTTATGAAATTTTCTTTATCAAAAAAGTTTGTTGTTATTTTTATTATTTTGCTTCTAATTCTGAAAATTGCATTTGTTTTTTCTTCTCTTGTATCAAGAAAACGATTATCAAGTCTTTTGTCTATGTTTGTTGTTTCTGCTCCAAGATCTATTGGTAATGGTGTTTTTGCTTTGTTTAGAATTTCTATTTCTTCTACAACTAATTCATTTTCTTTTGATTTTAGTTTACTTTTCTTTATAGTTCCTTTTACTTGAATTGCAGATTCCCTTGTTAGTTTTTGTATTTCGTTGAAGTTTTTGATATTTTTTTTAATGACAATTAATTGTATGTTTCCAGTTGAATCTCTGAGGGTTATGAATGCTAAATTTCCCATTGATTTTAATTGTTTTACCCATCCGGCTAGAAGTACTGTTTTTCCTTCTTTTTTTCTAGCTTCTTTTATCAGAATTCTATTATCTAAAGCCATATAACCTTATTTTTTTATAATTTATTTAAGCTTTTTCATTTGCTTGACACGATGACATGGGCCTTCATTAAGTATATAAATGACTGAATGGGGTATATTTCAAGCAAACACCTCTTCATCATTATTTCTTTATTCTTTTTTTCTAAATGGAAAGACTTAAAAGCTCCTTGGGGTTTTTTGGCGTACAATGAAATCTAATATTAATAGAATTTTTGGTACATCAGTTCTGATACTTTTATTGTTTTTTAGTGTTATTGGCTTGTCCAATGCAGAAGATAGGCCTGATGAGTATGTTCCTTATGAAGGAGCTGTAGATAATGTAAATTTAGGTAATTATGATTTGGATGCTGGAAGGGTTACTTCAGAACAGTTTGTTAGTGGTGCATTAACAATACTTGGTGCTACAAATACAATTTATTCCATAGGAGATAATGGATTGACTCTTGAATCTGGTACTCCTGGTATAAACTTTAAAATTCTTAGTGAGACTGTGATGGATATCACAGATTCTCTAATTTTGATGAATAGGGGATTGTTAATAGAAGGTAATTCCGATAATGCTCTTACTGTTTGGAAGAGTGCTGAAAACTTGAAAGTTTTTAGAGTTAATGCTCTTGAAGAATTGGTTGAAGTAGATGGGAATTTTGTTGTTTGGGATATTCTTGGTTTGAATGATCCCATATTCGGTGTTTATCCTAATGAGGAATTAGTTGAAGTTAATGGGGATTTGAATGTTGAAGGAGAACTTTTGGGTTCTAGACAGAATTTCCAGTTTGGACATAAGAGAGTAGCAAGAGATAGAACTTATCTTTTTATGGAAGGAAATGACATACAATGTAGTGAAGATTTGGGTGTTCCAATGATTAGAGATGGAAGCATAGTTGGGGCCTCAGTTGTTGCTCAAATTAATGGTGTCAATTTACCTACAACGTTTGATGTTCGTGTAAAGGTTAATGGTGAAACTGCTTATACGTTGTCCGAAAGCGTTGATGGTAATGGATATATTGTTAACCATGGTACTCAGGAAAGGGGAGTTAGTGAGTTTAATGCTGGAGATTTAATCCAAGTTGAAGTTTTTGGAATTGAAA
Organism: Candidatus Woesearchaeota archaeon; assembly: GCA_964619355.1. Taxonomy (GTDB): domain Archaea; phylum Nanobdellota; class Nanobdellia; order SCGC-AAA011-G17; family PNOQ01; genus CAYFNK01. The sequence goes on along the minus strand of CAZUEV010000013.1, from coordinate 5,405 downwards.
CTGCAGGCGTTGGAAGGTATAGATATTCTAATGTTCAAGTCATGGTAGAAGTTCAATTTGATAGCTAAATCTTTTTTCTTTTTCTTCTTTTTTCTTTAGTAAATTATATAAGCTAGCTTTGAATTGTGTTGATTATGTTTCAAGAGATAGCAGATTTTTCAATTGATTATTTGGAGAAAAAAGGTGTAGACTATGCTGAGGCCAGAGCTGAAAGTGGTGAGTTTTCTAGTTTTACTTTAAGAGATGGGATTCCAGAAGTTTCTTCTTTTGGGGATTCTTCAGGTATTGGTGTTAGATTTTCTGTTAAGAATAATATTGGTTTTGTGGCAATAAATGATTTTGATAAGGATAAAATTAGGGAATTATTGGATAAATCACTTAACTTAACTATAAAATCTCATAAGATTGCAGAGAAAATTAAGTTTTCTGAATCTAAGGCCTTGAAAGGAAATACTAAGATTATACAAAGAACAGATATTAGAGATGTTGATCCAAGTTATAAATTTAAATTGGTTAATGATTTGAATAAGAATCTAGAAAGTGATCATAAATATTTTAGTTTATCCGATGGGTATGTAAAGAAATATTATGTGAATACCGAAGGTTCTAAAATTTATTCTGAATTACCTAGGATTAGTTTCTTTTATTTTTTGACATTGAAAGAAAAGGGGAATGTTATTCAGAGATATTTACAGCATGGTGGTGTTGGTGGTTATGAATTGTTTAAAAAGTGGGAGTTGGAGAAAGAGATTAATGCTGAGCTGAAAGCTCTTAGGGAAAACATGAAATCAGGTGTTAAAGCTCCAGACGAAAAAATTGATGTTATTTTGGCCCCGGAAGTTGTTGGCATTGCAGTTCATGAATCAGGGGGACATCCTTATGAGGCAGATAGAATATTTGGTAGAGAGGCTGCTCAGGCTGGAGAGTCTTTTATTAAGAAAGGCATGGTTGGCCACAAGATTGCTAATGAACAGGTTAACATAGTTGATGACCCAACTGTTAAAGGAAGTTATGGTTTTTATGAGTATGATGATGAAGGTGTTAAATCTAGAAGAAAGTTTATGGTTAAAGATGGAGTGATTACTGAGTTTATGCACAATAGAGAAACTGCTGCAAAAATGAATTTGGAAAGTAATGGTTCTGCCAGGGCAAAGAAGTTTTCTTATGAACCTATAATCAGAATGTCAAATACTTTATTGTTGCCAGGAAATTATTCTGAAGATGAGATGATAAAAGATATTAAGAAAGGAGTTTATATTAAAAATTTCATGGAGTGGAATATTGATGATATGAGATTTCACCAAAAATATGTCGGTAATGAAGCATATCTTATTGAGAATGGAGAGTTGACAAAACCTGTTAAATCTCCTGCGTTGGAGATAACTACTCCAGTTTTATGGAGTTCTGTTGATGCAGTTGGAAATAATTCTGCTGCTTTTGCTGGAAATTGTGGAAAAGGCGAGCCTATGCAGGGAATTCCTGTTTGGATGGGTGGTCCTTCTGTTAGATTAAGGAATATAAAATTGTCTTAGTTCTGTCGAAACCTTTATAAGTGAATATGTATAGATATGTATATTTACATAAATAGGTGGTTTCATACATGCGTGTATGTATTTGTACATATGAATAAAAAAGTAACTCTTTCAATAGATAAAGCGATTTATGAGGGATATATTGAATATTGTAGAAAAGAAGGGATAATTTTATCAAGGAAAGTTGAGTCTTTTTTTAAGAGAAAATTAGGTGAGTTAAGGGGTGGTGGAGATTAAACTAAGAGAGCGTAAACTTTTCACTTTTTTGATTATTTTTATAGGGTTTTCTATGTTAATTTATGCAGCTACTTATGTTGATGATACAGAGGCAGAGTTTAATTTGGGAACTTATAGTGCAACAGAATATAATTCTAGTGGATTTATAGAGCTGGCTATTAATGATAGTAATCAGAATCTTCCCGCTAATGGTGTTGATGATGGAAATGTAAATATGAGTGGCAATATGTTATTGCTGCATTTTGATAACGATGCTTCTTATGGAGAGAATGATACGTATGTTTATGATTTTTCTGGAAATGGTAATAATGGAACTTGGAGTGGTGATGCAAGTCCAGATGGAGATTCTGGTCCTAATTCAACAGGTAAATTAGGTGGTTCATTTATGTTTGATGGGGATGACTATATTATTGGTGACTTTAATCAGGGAACTTCTAATTATACTATTTCTGTTTGGATGAAACCTACAATTCTTACAGGAGTGAGAGGTTGTGCAGGCTATACCTTGGCAGATGGAACAAGAGTGGATATTTACCACACTTCTAATGAAGTTAGACTTTTTTATCCAGATGGCGGAGGGTCCACAGATTATGTAATAACTACGTCAAGTCCAATACAATCAACAAATGAATGGTATCACCTAGCGGGAACATATAATGGAACAACTGCAAAAATTTATGTAAATGGAGTTGATACTCCAATTGGAAGCCCAGCTAATGCTGGGACATACACTGCAAATAAATTTTGGGTGGGAAGAATCGCTCCAGATGGAGATTATGAATTTGGTGGTGCAATTGATGAAGTATCGATTTGGAATAGGCCTTTGTCTTCTGAAGAAGTTGAAATGATTTACAATAGACAGAGCTCAGAATATGCTCTCAAAGGAACATACTCTAGTCAAATATTTAATCCAGGTTCGGATTCTCAATGGTTGAATATTTCTTGGAGTGAGTCTGGTATTGGTGCTTTGCCTGATAATGGTGTTGTGGAACCTAATGGTGCAAACATGACAGATAACATTTTGTTATATCATTTTGATGAAACTGCTGCTAATTTAGCTCCTGGTGGTTTAGATGTTGAAGACTTTTCTGGCAAAGGTTTTCATGGTACTGAAGCTGGTGGTGTCACTTTTGGTTCTACTGGAAAACATGATAGTGCATTGACATTTAATGGGGGTAATGATAAAGTTACAGCCAGTTTGGGCACATTGAATGCACCGTTTAGTATAGAAGCTTGGTGTTATTTTGATAATTTAAATCAACCAGCAGGTGTTTATGATTACTGTTTTTCATTAGGTACTTCTCCTAATATGGTTAGTTATTCAAGATTTGCTGCAACTAATACTTTTTACAGTTATTCTGAGGCCCAAGTTAGAGCTGGTCCAGTACTTACAGGCCAGCAGTGGTTACACATGGCAACAATTTATGATACTTCGGCACCTTACCATAGATTATTTATTAATGGTGAAGAGGTTTCGGTTGACGATTTTTCTGCAGCAATAAACACTAATGGTGAATTAAAACTTGGTGTTTGGGAGACTTCTTGGTGGCATGATGGTCTAATTGATGATTTTGCAATTTATAACAGAACTATAACTCCAGTTGAGATAAGAAATAGTTATAATAGAGGTTTAATGAAACTTAATGCTTCTGTTAGATCTTGTGATGATGCATCTTGTGATGGTGAGAGTTGGACAGATATAAATGATACATCACCTCAACAACTTGCATTAGGAAACAATTCTTACTTTCAATATCAATTTGAGTTTAATGGTACAGGAAATGCAACACCAAGTTTATCAAATGTTACCATGGAATATAATTTGATTCCTACGTTGGATCATTATTACATAGAAACTTATGAAAATAATCAGGCAAGATCTCACTTTGCCAATGGTACCAAAATAGAGCTTAGAACAAATGTTACAGGTACTGCCACACCTACTGTAACTGTAACGGATTCAGAAGGAACTATTTGGGTGAATGGAGATAATATGGTAAATGTTTCTAATATTTTTGTTTATAATTATACATTGAACGGTTCACAAGGTTGGTATGATGTGAAAGTAAACTCTCAAGATTGGTATAAGACATTTTATCAATCTCAGACCTGGCAGAGCAATTATACAGATGAAGATGGAAATCCATTCTCATTTAGAAGAAAGATAAATGTTACAGAGCCAGGAACTAGAGAAAGATTCTTTGAACCTGTTGATATTCCTGTAAACTTCTCATATGAACAAGCAAACAATTCAGTCAGAGTTTTGGCATATAATGGTTCAACATATTTAGAGATTCCCTCTCAGATTTACAATACTAATCAAACTGGAACTACGTTGTATTCTTCGAATGTTGTATTTCTTTCTTCGTTGAATCAATCTGAAACAAGAGAGTACTACATAGTTTCTTCAAAAACTGCAAATAACAAAGCATACACTACTGATATTATTTATTCAAATACATCCGACTTTTATACAATATCGAATTCTTATTCCACATCATATTTTAATACATCAACTGGTGGGTTGATGCAAAATGCTTTTGCTTCAATTGGAACTAATTTGAGTCTCTACGGTTTACATCCAATGGATTATTATCCAGAGTATCAGATTGGATTAACAACATATTCAAGTAGAGCAGATACTTCAGTTACTACTGGTAATGTGGAAGGTCCGGTGTTGTATTTATTTAATGTTTCAGGCCAATCTAGTGATGATTCTTCCAAACCTTACACTTACAATTGTAAAATATATTCAAAAAATTATCAAATAATTTGTGAGAAAAATCAGACTACGACTGCAAATCAAGATTGGAAGAATTTCAATATGAATGGATTGATAGTTGAAGATGAATTGTTTTCATTAAGTGCTTATGAAAATTCTTCCAATATTATAACTAATGGAAGTTTAACAACAGTTTCAAATTTAGATCAGAATATGAAATGGATTTCATTTTATGACAATACCCTTGGAAATGCAATTGGAGAAATCTTTTTGAATAATACTTTTGAAACTACAAATAATCCTTCATTTTCAATTGCAGATGATTCTGGTTATGATTATTATCAACAAATAGTTATAGATTCAACTGCACAATCTGTAGCTTCCAATGATTATTTCTACACAAAAACAGCCAGAGTAATATACAATGGATTGAGAGAATATGAATTTATAGATCAGATGTATGATAATTTACAGAATCCAGTAATAATTGGTCAAGCATTCGAGGAAACTTCAGATAGTAATAATCCATACTATACTAGCAATGCTAGCATTGCTACAAATGATCAATCCGACTTAACATTTTACTCGTATTGGATTGATGATTCGTTTTTGGATTATGCAATAATCAACATAACTGGACCAGGAATGAATGGAACAGCAACTCATTTGTATCAAAATTTATCAAGTACCATTAGGAATGGTACTTCAGTAGTCAATGCATCTTCAGTGAACATAACATTAAATTCAACATATATCAATGCAGGAAATGTTTCATGTAATATAACTGCTTACGATATTTCAGGAAAGTATAATTCGACAGTAATCATAGCAGAAGTTTCAGATTTAACACCTCCTTCAGTAGAACAAGTATTAAACAACCCAAATACAACAAATGAATTAGATCCAAACAAAAC
>CAZUEV010000012.1:0-11249 GCA_964619355.1 Candidatus Woesearchaeota archaeon | reverse complement strand
TGAAGATGGCATGAAATCTAAACAGAATTTTTCTATATCTTCCAGTTTTTCAAAATTTATTTCAAATTCTCCGTATGTTGACCAGACGTCTTTTATTTGCTCTGCTCCTGGAACTGTTATTTGTTTAGGTTCTGCTATTTTTTGATTGATTAATTCGAATTTTTCATTTTCTTTGATTAATTTTATTACGTTTTGCATAGTATCTTCTATATGTTTCTTTGGCGTGCCTACAATTTCAATCATTGAGTTTATTGTTATTTTCTCCATTTTTCTAAATTTAACTGAAGTATTACTAAGATCAGAGTCAGACAAAAGAAGAACAGTGCAGCTCTTCTTGATTTTTCAGATTCTGATTCGTAAACTTTTATGCTATCTTGTGTCTCAAGTCCATTTATATTACTTGCGGAAACCTTACTAGGGTTTTCTATATGTGTTTCGATTATTGTTCCGCATAGATTTTTTGTAATTCCTTCTATTGGAATGAATTCATCATCAGAAGTATCTAAACCAATTGCAGTTATACTATAAGTTCCTTCTTCGTATTTTGAGTTGCAATTTGGAAATATTTGGATGGGTACTGTTATTGTGTTTTCACTATATCTTTCTTCTATTTTGAATGCTGTTGTTTTTGTTATTTTCTCTCCATCTTTTTCTATGAAAACTTTTATTTCTTCTTTCGATTCGTCACCCTTGTATATTTCAATTCTTACTCTTAAATTGTCTCCAAATTTTGCTTTATTATCACTTCCTAAATAAATAGTTTTTATTGTTATTTTGGAGTCTTTTTGTTTATCTTCGTTCAAGTTTTCTTGGTTTGGTGTTGGTTTTGTTATTTGCCAAGTGTCTTTGATTAGAGACCATGAGTTACCTTCTTTTGAATCAGAGTATGTAATTTCGTCTATTTTTTGATTACTTTGGCTTAATAGTTCTATTTTTTCAAACCCATCATTATTTAGAAAGCCAAATGCTTTGTTCATATAAACTACTATAAACGTTTCAGGTTCAATGATAGGGTCATATGTTGTTGTATCTGTTATCGATATCTCTGTCCCTCTATTGTCTTTTAGTATTAGTCCTGTTAAATCTATAGTTTCTGTTCCGTAATTGTATAATTCTATCCACTCTCCGTCCGGCATAGTTGCTGAATCATTTCCTTCTGGGTTTGGAATAAATTCATTAATTCTTATTGTATATTCTTCTTCTGCTTTTATACTTTCTTTTCCAGGTGTTGGAGAACATTCTATCCAAATGTTGTTTATTTTGCAAATAGAATTTCCATTATTATCTGCACCCCATTCAGAGTAATAATGTATGGTATCCGTGATTGATGAGTTGTATGAAATTATTATAATTTCTTCTTCCCCTAGTCCATAATATCCTATTGCTGATCCTGCTGAAAGTATTGTGGCATTTAAAGTTGAGTAATTAAAGTCTTCTTCAACAATTAAATAATATGAACTGTTAGAATATTGTAAAACTTCAAATGGGGGTTCTTCATTATATTGATCTTGAAATTGTAATAATGATGTATTCAAAGATATTTCAGAATATAGTTCTACGTATTCTTTGTTATTGTCTACACCTTCTGGATTATACATAATTTCAGTAATTTCGATTGTTGCCTGTGCAAAAAATATGTTTAGAATTACAATTAAGATTAATGTTATAGTTTTTCTTGTTTGTATTTTCCAATCAGCTCCTGCAAATTTATTCCTTTTTCTTGAGATAACTTAAGTGTGATTGTATAATTTCCATTTTTGTTTTTTGGAATTTCTTTTGCGTTTAGAAAAAACCAACCTTTGTTATCAAATCTCATTCCAATTATTGGTTCTGCACCAAATAAATCTGAAAATAAAGTTAATTGTTCAATTTCTTCTTTGTTGAAATGTTTGCTTTTACTCTTTATTGATTTACATTCTATTGCTAAAGATTTTTCTCCAGTTCCAACTAATAAATCAGGAGAAGGTCTTGATGTTGAACCAGAACCTGCAGATCTCATTGCAGCTATATTGTTTTCCCAGAATAAATGCAGTAACTCACGCTCTGCTCTAGTTCCTTTACTTTTCATGAGCTTGTTAGAGAATTAGTTAATAAATAGTTTTTGGTAAAAAAAGAAAAAAAGAGACTTATAAGTCTCTAGCTTGAATAGTTTTTCTTCCGTTTGCTTTACACCTATTACATGCTTCAAGTATAAGTGTTTCTATTCTTTTGTCTAGTGCTTCTGCGAAGTCACCAGCAACATTCAAATCTGTTGCAAAATCTTTTATTTTTGATTTAACTACTAACATTTTGTACCTCCCTAAATGTCTTAAAATGCTGTATTTATAGGTTTAGAGGGTTTTAAGGGATTTATAAGGCTTTTTATTTGTTTATAAAGAAAATAGTTTAATTGCTTTGTTTTCCAGGTCTAAAACAAATCTTGCTAGCTTTGGACCTTTGTTTTTGCTTATTAGAATCTTGTATGCATATTCGAAAAACTCTTTATTGTTTAAATTATACTTTTCTACTAGGTTGTAAAATTGATCATGTAGCTGTTTTTCTGTATATTTTTTCTTTTTTAGAAGAATTGCAAGCTCTTTGAAAGTTTCTTTATACTTTTTTGGAATACTTATTTTTGGTGTCTTTGTATTTATGGTATATTTGAATTCTTCTGGAGCGTATTTTTCTAGCCAATTCTTTGCACATTCAATTCTTAATTTTAATCTATCTTTGTCGAATTTTGTTTTAGTGTCTTTTTTATAATACTCCGTTGTTTTTTTGATATCTAATTGGTTCATTAGTAAAATGTTAGTTAAATGTCTAAAACTTGGTTGGAATGGTTGTTTTTTTGGAATTTTTTTTGGATCTACTGCGGATAATTCATAAATTCTTTTATCTTTTTTGTATCTTTTTTCTGAAACTTCTTCTTTCTTGAAATAAATTCTTTCTGTTTGGTCAAATTGTTCGTATAATTTTATTACATCTGCATCAAAACTAATTTCGAATTCAGCGTTAGGTCTTGTTCCTGCAAAGATCCATCTTACTATTTCTGGCTCATAGATTTCTAACATTTGAGCTAGGGTTATTACAATTCCTTTTGATGATGCAAACTGTCCCAATCCTTTTGGTGCTATCCATTCGTATCTGAATCCATAAGGTGGTTCTGTTTTGTAAACTTCTTTTTGTATTAATCTAGATGTATCAATACTGCCACCTGCTGCGAAATGGTCTTTTCCTGCACTTTCAAAATCTTCTTTGTAGAAGTGCCAATGCATTGGCCAGTCTACACGCCATCTTAAAGTTACTAATCCCTTTTTTCTAAAATCGAAAGTTTCTTTGTGTCCACATTCACATTCGTAAGATATATTGTAGTCTCCTAGCCACGTTAGTTTTTTTATTGTGTCCCTGTTACATTTACTACAGAATACGAATATTGGGAGCCAACTCTTTTCTAATGGTTCTCTTCTGTATTTATTTAGAATTTCTTTTATTTCTTCTGTTTTTTCTAAAGCAGTTTTAATTTCTTTAGCGTACTTACACGTTTTATATTGTTTGTGCTGGTAAATATATTCTGGATTGATTCCTACCAGTGGAAGATCTCTTTCTAGTTCTTTTTCAAAATGTTCTGCATAGGATTTATTTTTTCCGTAAGGATCTGGAATTAAGTAAATAGGTTTTCTAAGTTCTTTTTTTAGTGCTGCCTGTTTTGGTAAGTTTTTTGGAACTTTTCTGAATACATCATTATCATCCCAGGAATAAATAAATCTCACATTTTTCTTTTTATCTTTTAATGCTCTTTCAATCAGCTCTGCAGTTATTATTTCTCTGAAGTTTCCAATATGAATTGTTCCAGAAGGAGTTATCCCTGCAGCTATTGTATATTTCGATTTATTTCCTTTTATATGGATTAATTTCTTTGCTTCTACATCTGCCCAGTGGAATTCCATGTGTAATGTCTAGAAGAATTTGATTAAAAGCTTTTTGTTTTGATTTGTTTTTATTTTAATTAGATTAATAGTTAATTATATAAAGATGAATTGGTTAAATTTGTTTTAATGGAAGAATATGATAGTTATAATTTAATAGGCCCTGTCCAAGAACAAAAAAAGAAGAGTATTTGGCCGTGGATAATTGTCTTTTTTTTAGTTGTAGCAGTTGGAGGGATTGTTTTTTATTTTGTTGTTTTGGATTCTAGTGGTGCAATAAATTCAGATGAGATAACATTAGATATTCTTCTTCCAAAAGAATCTTATGTAATTGATGAAGAAGTTAGTGGAAATTATTATTTGAAATATCAGGGAGAACCCTTTCAGGGGGCAGTAATTTCTTGTAGTCCTATTGGATGTTCTAAGGCAACAGGTTTTATCGATGATGTCGATTTTAATAATCCAGATAAGACAAATGCTCTAAAAACCGCCTTAACGGATATATTTTATTATGAAGGGACTTATAATTATTCGATTTATATTTATGATTGTCAAGATATAGATAATGAATTTAACACAGAAGATTGTGGTGGTACAGTGATGGATACACCTATTGGTAGGATAATAGAAAGAGTTACTCCCTTGAAATCTAAATCAAAGAGCGTTACTGTAATGGGTGAAAATGAGGAATACGTGCCCGAATGTAGTAATAACAATGATTGTACTCAAACATGTACAAACTGTGATGATGGAACTTATATTTGTGCATATAGTTCTGATCCAGCTATTAATCAGAAATGTATTGAATGTGTTACTGACTCTGGTTGTGTAGATGGATATGAATGTGTATACAATGTTTGTGTTGTTGAAGAACAAGAAGAGGAACAAGGGAATGAGACTGGAGGAAACGAAACTTATCCTGTTACAGATCCGGAAACAATATTAGATTGTTATAGTGAGAATCTTTCTGAGATTTTTTGTAGTCCCGAAGATGCTATTGGGTTTACCACCTTATTTGAAAGCAGATTGGGATTATGTGAAATTTCTCAGGGAACTTTTGCCCTTGGTTTTGAGCCTATTTTTGGGATTTTTAGGGGATATGAAATTCAAGGCGAGCAAGATGGTGATTGTGTTGTTAGATTTTGGTTTTTGGAGAATAGTGTGATAGATCTTAGCTTACTTAATAAGGAAATGATTTGTGAATATAATTCTTCTCAGAGAACGGTGCAAGATGTTGGAGATTGTTTTGAGGAATGTTGCACAGGGGAATTAGTTGATGCAGTAAACGAGATAATGGGTGGATAGTTGGGTTACCCTTGAGGTTTAGTTGTTTTGTAAGTGTTTCTTTTCATAAAGACTTTTTTTGTTTTTGCCGTTATTCCTTTTTGAGATTTCTTTATTTCTCGAGAATTCATATTTGCTATTCCTGTACAAATTAGTTTGTCTTTTAATGTTAGAATGGCCACTGCATCTTTATTATTAATATTGGATGTTATCTTTGAAACTCCTGGAATTGCCAAATCTGCTCCGTGGCATAATGTGTTTACTGCGTTATCGTTTACCCAGATTTTTGGTAGGTGTTCTATTGCAGTTTCTATTGGTTGGATTATTTTTCTCAATTCTTTTTCATTTCCTTCACTGTAATATTCATACGCATCTTTTAATTCTTGTAATGTGCACCATGATTTGTCATTTAATGTACCTACTCTAGTTCTTATTAGCTGTACCATGTGTGCCCCAGTTTTAAGTTTTTGACCCATGTCATGGCAAAGTTTTCTTATGTAAGTTCCTGCTTCACAACCTACTTTAAATAAAACTTCTTGGTCTTTTATTTCTAGAATAGTTATATAATAAATTTCTCTTTTTCTCTTCTTTCTTTTTACTGCTGATCTTACTGGTGGTTTTTGGTCTATCTTTTTAACAAATGAATTTATTGTATCTTTGATGTCTTTTTCTTTTACTTCTTTATGTAGGTGCATTAGGCAAACATATTCTTTTCCGGCTTTCAATAAGTGGTGGACTATTCTAGTTGCGTCTCCCAGTGCAATGATTAGGGAACCAGTTACATTTGGATCTAAAGTTCCAGAATGACCTGCTATCTTTATATTTAGAATTTTTTTAACATAATCTGTTATTTGGTGGGATGTTGGTCCTTGGGGTTTATTTAGATTTATTATACCATAATTGATTAGTTCTTTAATTGATTTTTCTTCATTTTTTGGGCTTAGTTTAGGGTCTATCTCTGATTCTCTAATTATGACTATTTCTGGTTTTTCTTTTTCGAAAGGGAACTTTTCCATTTTGTTAGTTTTTGTTTAATGAAAAAATATATAAATGTAGTTTTTTATGTATTTTGGATGGTAAAGAGAGGTTCGAGAAGAAGGGGTAGTGATTTGCCTTCTTGGTTTGCTAATATTTTCTTAGTTATGACTGTTTTTGCTGTTTTTGCAGTTTCCTTTAGTAGTGTTGGTCCACAGTTTTCTGATGATGAGGGGGCTGAAGGGGTTACAGTTTCTCATGAATTTTTGAGTGATAATGAAGTGATTCTTTCTGCGAGAGTAGTTTCTAGTATTCCGCTTACAAGAGTTCAAGTTTTAGTAGATGGTAGTGTTGTGAAGGAATGTACTCATTCTGAGCAAGATGATAACCCACAGGACGATCCACAGGATTCTCCGATGTATTCTACTTATTATACTGTTTGTGATTATACTAATACTTTTTTGGATGGAAGTTATAGTTATGAAGGGAGATATTCTACACAGGTTGCAGGAATTTGCTCAGAAGGTGCCTGTACTGAAAATACTGCTGTTGTTGGTGGCTGCCCTATTGGTGGCGATTCTGATAATGGAGATCCAATGGTTGAAGGTAGTATAAGTCTTGATTCTATTGGAATGACTGTTGCCGATGATTGTTTAGATAATACTTATTTGAAGGAATATACTTGTGGTGGCGAAAATCAATTTAGAATTGAGTTTTATGAATGCAGGTTTGGATGTGATAGTGGGCGTTGTCTGGGAGATTATGAAGCTCCTCCTTCTGATGGTGTTTATTATTATGATGATATCTGTCAATATGGTTCAAATAGTGGTAATGATCCAAATATAGTTGGAGAAATTAGTTTTAGTTTAGAAAATTATGATCCAATCATAGATGAATGTTATGATAGCAGCATATTGTGGGAGTACTACTGTTCTGGAGATTATGCACTTGGTGAAATTTATACTTGTGATGTTTCTGCTGTTGAATCTTTTGAATCTGATGTTGCTTCTTTTATTACCCCATTTAGTGATCCTAATGATCCAAGTAGTCCTGGTAGTCCTGGTTCTCCCGGGAGTCCTGGTTCCCCTGGTAGTCCTAGCGGTGATGAGTGTACAGAGAGTTGGTCTTGTACTTCTTGGACAGAATGTGATGATGGAGTTAGAACTAGGGAATGTCACGATACTGGCACATGTGGGACTACAGTTAATAAACCCTTAGAAAGCGAGAATTGTGAGTATCCAAGTGGAGTTTTTCCATTTGATTTTAAAAGTATTAATTGGTGGTATGCCTCTGCATTTATTGTTGTAGCTTTAGGACTTGTTTGGTTGGTAGTATTTATTCTTAAAAAAAGAGGCTGGAAATAATTATTTCTTAGAAGTTTTTTCTTTTAGTTCTGTGGATGTTGGTACTTTTTTTGCTTTTGCTTTTCTTTCATACTGTTCTGTTAATTCAGAAGCAGTTGGAATTTTCTCTTCTTTTTTAGGTTCAGCTTTTTTAATTTCTTTCTTTTCTAGTTTAGCTTCTTCCTTTTTTTCTTCTTTTGGTTTCTCTTTCTTTTCTTCTGATGGTTTTTCCTTTAATTTTTCAGTTAAACCCTTAAGTCCCTTTCCTCTTTTCTTTTTTACTTCTTTTTTTACTTCTTCTGGAGCGCCAACTAATTCAGCTTTTACAACATTATCTTCTTTTTTTGCTATGATCTTTACTTTATGAGGTGGATTTTTAGGTCCATTTTTCCAGAGAAGTTCGTTTAGATATTTTCCCAATTTTATATCTTCAGCCTTCATATGTTTTTTTAAGAATTCTTTTGTAGCTCTTACTGCCTTTGAAGTTTTTTTATATCTAGGAGCTTTCTGAAATTCTTTTCTTAATGGTATTGTGTAAGTTCTTTCCATTTTAAACCTTTAATCTTGTTGAAGATCTCCATCTTCTTTTTATTTTTGTAAATGAAGAAGGATGTATTTTTTTCCCAACACCTGCTGCCTTAGGAACTATCCAAAATGGGGCCCATTTTGTTTGTCTTCCTCTTTTTATTAATCTCTTTTTCTTAGCAGTTGATTTGTATCTTGCCATTTTATTTCTTGGTTGCTGTAGCTAGCAATGATTGTCCTTTCTTTGTTAGAACTCTACCTTTGTGAACTCCTTTTTCTTTCTGTTCAGCAAGTCCTGCAGTTTCTAATTGTTTTAGAATCGTTCTGATTATCTTTCCAGAACCTTTGAAATATTTCTCTGGTTTATGACCTCTATTTTTTCTTCCACCATATTTTCTTCTTAGTTTGTTTGTTCCAACTGGACCCAGCATGTATAATTTTCTCATTATTGAAGCAGTTCTTGAGTACCACCAATCTTGGCCTACTGGCGGCCTTTCTCTAGCTGTGCTGGTCTTTACGAATTTGGACCAGTCAGGTACAACTATCTCTTTGACATTTTTTAGCTTTTTAGCTAAGTCATCTATTACTTGATTTGTGGCATTGCTATTTATACTCATCTTGATAATTGTTGAGAAAATAGTGATTTTATAAAGGTTGCTATTGGATTTTCTTTACCGCAGGTCCTTTTTCAGAGTCTTCTATTGAGAATCCTAGTTTAGTTATTTTATTTCTTATCTTGTCTGCCTCTTTCCAGCTCTTTTCTTTTCTTGCCTTTTCTCTTTGTTTTAGTAAGTTTAGAACTTCTTTTGGTGTTTTTGTTTCTTTTATTTTATCTAGATTTAGACTGAAAATCTTGTCGAAATCTAAAATTAATTCTAACTTTTGTTTGTTTCCTATATCTTTGTCTTTTAGAATTGTCCAGATTAAAGAGAGGGCCTTGGGAATGTTTAAATCATCATTTATTGATTTTAGAAATTCTGCTTTATATTTTTTTGTTGTTCCTTTGGATGTTGGATTCTGTTTTAATTCTATGATTCTTTCTTTTAATTTGTTATAAGCAGTTTTTGCTGAGCTTAATGATTCAAGACTAAATTCCAATGGTTTTCTGTAGTGTGCTGTCAGGGAAAGATACCTAAATGCTATCGGATCAAATCCTTTTTCTTCTAGCTGTGATACTGTATATAATCCTCCTTTGGATTTTGAGATTTTTTCTCCCTTAGATGTTAACCATGCAGTGTGTATCCAGTAGTTTACGAATTTCTTTTTAGTTGCACCTTCTGATTGAGCTATTTCATTTTGGTGATGTACTTGGATATGTTCTTGCCCCCCTGTATGGATGTCGAAATGTTCTCCAAGATATTTCATAGACATTGCTGAACATTCTAAATGCCAACCTGGATATCCTATTCCCCATGGTGACTTGTATTCTTGTTGTCTTTCTCCGGGTTTTGTTGAGAATTTCCATAGTGCAAAGTCTGTTGGGTTTTTCTTTTCTTTCATAGAAACTCTTTTTCTAGCTTTCTGTTCTTTTAATCTTGAGAATTTTCCATAGGCTTTGAATTTTGAACTATCATAGTAAATACCATCAGAAGTTTTGTATGTGAAACCTTTTTCTTCTAGTTTTTTTATTAGATTTATTTGTTCTTTAATATGTGTTGTTGCTTTTGCCCAAATAGTTGGCTCTTCAATATTTAATTTTTTGAAATCTTCCTTGAAAACTTTTAGATAATAATTAGTTACTTCTTTTGCAGTTTTTCCTTCTTTTTTTGCAGTTTTTTCTATCTTGTCTTCCCCTTCATCTTCATCCGATGTTAGATGGCCTACATCTGTTATGTTCATTACATGTTTTATTTTTAGATTGTTGTATGCTAATACTTTTTTTAATAAGTCTACAAAGATGTAAGTTCTTAGATTTCCTATGTGCTGGTACCAGTAAACTGTTGGTCCACAAGAGTATAATCCTACGTTTCCTTTTTTTATTGGAGTAAAGATTTCCTTTTTTCTTGTTAATGTGTTATGTAGTTTTATTGGCATGAGAATAAACTAAAGAAAGAGGTTTATAAATTTTTATGCTGACACGAAAATTAAGAAAGTTCCAGTGTTGTCGTATTCTCCTAATTGTGCACCTTGAACATTAACTGTAACTTTACAATTATCTTGTCCCGGTAACGAGTTATCTAGATCTGCTATTAATTTGAATTTCTTTGAAACTCCTGCAGCTAGAGTGTGTGTATCTGATGTTGAAGTTAGAGTTTCATCAAAAGTACATATTGCATTTCCTACTCCAGGAGAAGTCTCTGTAAATAAGCTAAATTCCAGGAGGGGCCCTCCTTGATTTTTTATTACTATTCCTGTTTTTAGAGTTTCTCCAATTTCAGCATCTGCTGTTTCAGGCACTATTTTAATTAAAGAATTTGAGTCTTCGAATAGTTCACTTATTTGTTCTTCACTCATTGCAAAAATTTGATCCGATTCATCTGTTATTTTTTCAAATATTCCCCTAACAAACATTAATCCTAAAGAGAGAAGTACTACTCCAATAACTATGACTATTATTGTTGTCATGGAAAGTTCTAA
Organism: Candidatus Woesearchaeota archaeon; assembly: GCA_964619355.1. Taxonomy (GTDB): domain Archaea; phylum Nanobdellota; class Nanobdellia; order SCGC-AAA011-G17; family PNOQ01; genus CAYFNK01. The sequence goes on along the minus strand of CAZUEV010000012.1, from coordinate 640 downwards.
CGCACCACTTTTAGATTTCATAGTTATGTTTTGATTGTATTTGTTTTTAAATGTTTTGTTAGGGGATTAAGTTGTTTTTATACCAATACATTGCTGTACTACCACAGCCTAGAACATCCATATCTCCATCATTGTCTAAATCTGCTGCATAAACAGAATAAGCTCCTGATACATTTGTTGAAATAATATGTTCCGTAAACGTTTGATTATTATTTTCATACCATGCTATTTTATTATCCCAATTGGATGCACTTAAAACATCCATATCTCCATCATTGTCTAAATCTGCTGCATAAATTGATCTAGCAGAAAGAGCATTTGTTGAAATAATATGTTCTGTAAACGTTTGATTATTATTTTCATACCATTTTAGTTCATTATCATCTCTTGAAGTACATAATACATCAACATCTCCGTCACAGTCTAAGTCTGTTGCATAGACAAAATTTCCTCCCGATACATTTGTTGAGATAACCCTCTCTGTAAAATTAGGACTATCCAATCCATCATTTTCATACCATGCTATTTTTTGAGTTTCTCCACTTAAAACATCCATATCTCCATCATTGTCTAAATCTGCTGCATATATTGTGATTGGGTTGCTTGGATCTAAAGATATTGAGATAGCATGTTCCGTAAA
>CAZUEV010000011.1:0-11868 GCA_964619355.1 Candidatus Woesearchaeota archaeon | reverse complement strand
TACCAACCCGATTCACACCTTTCTCATGTAGAGCAACATCATCAGAACCAAAATCTCCAATTACAAACTCCTCACCGTGAGCTTTCATTATATCTTCCTCAATACCACCCACAGTCGTAACAACAACATCAACCAATCCAAGCTTAATCAATTGAGCAAAAAAACCGCGCAAACCAGAAGTAACCATATTTGAAGTAAAAGTTAAATAAATCTTAGCGCCATCCTTCTTCATCTTGATTATAGTCTCTTTAGCCTTCCCAAGCTCAACACTCTGGAAACCAACCTTACTCAAAGAATTAACCAAAGTAGATACATCCATTCCAGGAACCCACTTCAAATCTTTAACAATTTCCATTTTTCTCCAATCTTGCCTCTAAATGAAAATCAATAGTCTCAATCCACCTATCACGATCTCCACTAGTCAAAGGTCTTTCTCCTTGTAAACATTTCCTCATATCTGCAGTTAACTCTGATCCAAGAACATCGTGATTTTCACAAAGATAACTATCCACATGTCCAGCATAATCTGTTTCAACCATGAAAACAAGAAAAAACTATAATTTATAAGACTTATCCACAACAAATTTACTGAAGTTGTATAGACTCTTCTTTAATCTCTTTTTCACTAACAGTATTGATCACATAATTCTTTTTATCTTTAAAATAATAAGCTAATTCAACCAAAAAATACTTTTTCTGTTCAATATAATAAACTAAAATGTGAGTAGGTCGCAACGATTTATTAGAACAATCAAATAACAAAACTTCAATAGTTGGAGAAGGTTCATAATCTTTGGGTTCTGCAAAATTTAATCCACTTGCCTTCTTTTTGGCTCCAACTTTGAAAACAGACTTACTAATCTTTATTCTTTGGTCTTCTCTCAATTTATCAATTTCCATAGAAAAGAGAGAAATAAAACCCTTTAAAAAGGATACTAAATTACCAAAATTATGGCACTAACACCAGACGAAGCAAGAAAATTAAACTGTAGAGGGCTATTAACTCAAAAACAGAGAGAATTTATCAGAAAATTAGAAGGAAGAATAGATAGTCAACTAGGGGAAAATGTAGAAGTAGGCCAAACTAAAATTGATGAAATAGTAGACCTCACAAAAGAAGAGTACACAACTCTACACAACGAAAATTTAATTCAAACGCTGAGATACAGATATGGTAGTTTCTCACTAGAACTAGCAAAGGAAGGCACAACGGGTGAAGATTCACGCCATTTGATTTATTTACGCCACGACCAGAAAAATAATTTCATTTAAAAAGTATACTGAATTAACCAAAAAAACTAAGAAAATGACAGAATACGGATTAAAAAAAGCACCATCAAAATTACCAGAAATAGATCTATTGGTAGTACCACATAAAGGAAAACCTTTAGTTACAGCTAGATTTGGTAACTGTGCTTATGGATCAAGTCTAGAAGAAATGAAAAAACACTATTTTAATTCTGAAGAATACCCAGACATAACATTTAGACCAGCAACAATTTCAGAATCAATTTCAACAACAGCCTACAATTTCAGCTGGATAGCTAGGCCAATACTTGACAGAACTTGGATTCAAGCAGGCCGGGTAGTCCTAACTAAAGATGGAGTATTCACAAATACAGACATTACAGATGAAGAAACCCTAAAACAATTATTAAATGAAGCAACAGAAGTCAATGGCATTTATTTAATCAATGATCAAACAGCTTTTGCACCTCGTGAAACTTTCATAGAAGGTAGGCAAGACAGTAGAGAATTTTGTAATGGTGGTTTAGCAAAAGCACTAGAACACTCGGAAGGAGAAGTAGCTAAAACTCTTGCCACAATTTCAGACCAAATACATTTTCCAGAAGGAATTAACGTCCGTTGCAATTTTGATAAAAATGAAAAAACATCCGAAAGAGTTATTACCCTTACCAATGCTAGTGATATATTGGGTATCAATGCATCCTACTGGAATGCACCTGCAAACTGTGGCTACGCTTTTGGAGTTCAGAAGTAAAAACATAATCCTAACAAAACTTTATTTTCACTCTATTTTTTCTAATCCACAAATAAACTACTTTTTATAACCAAACAAAATCAATTCACTTTGTGGAATCGGAATACTATCATCTCTACGAGTAACATGCTTTAATCTTTTTATATCATAGCCTTCAAACAATTTCTTCAATTCCTCCCTATTAAAATGATGAATTTGCAGGCTATTCTCAATACAAAAATCCTTGTGTGGAATTCCACAGGCTTCAGTAGAATTAGTATTAAAGGGACGTTCAGAAGAAGCAACCCTAACAAAAACAGATTTTCCAGGTCTAAGAACCCTCGTAATTTCAGAAACAGATCTCCCAATATCTTCCCAAGTAGCATACTCCAATGAATGATTTGCTAAAACGAAATCCATACTATCCCTATGAAAAAAATGCAAGTCGGTCATATTACCACACACATAATCAATGCAGTGTCCATTTCTTCTCACCTTTGCAGTACTAATTGCCTTCTGAGAACCATCAATACCGTGGACTTTAAATCCTTGCTCAGCCAAAAAAAGAGTGTGCCTGCCATCTCCACAACCAACATCTAAAACTTCACGAACCCCTTTCTCAATTAAAAGAGGAACCAACTCAACAACATATTTAGAAGGACTCTTGACTGCATCGTAACCAGAATATACGTCGTCCCACCCAGCCATTCCAGGGGGAAATCATTAAAGAATTTAAATCTTTCTACATAAATCCCACATTTATTTGATAACTAATTATTAAAGAAAAGAAAAAAATAAAATATTTAAGAAATTAATACTAAAATCTAATTACTCCTTATTAACATTAACAGCTTTAGGACCTCTATCGCCTTCTTCAACATCAAATGTAACTGCGTCGCCTTCTTGCAACCTTACACCTTCAGCTAAACCAGTCTGATGTACAAAATACTCTTTGCCATCTTCACCAGCGATAAACCCAAAACCTTTTCCATCATTAAAAAATTTAACGGTTCCGTTCATTGTAAGCCTCCTAGGATTTAACATAAATACACTCCTTTTAAGGCTTTCCAATTGGAGAAATATAGTACAAAAAAGAGCAAAAAAACACATATAAATTAATTACCAAATCAGATTTATTTTAACTTAACCAAACTACCACAACTACCAAGTAGTTACAAATAGAAAGGTTTATAAAGAATAAATTAACCATCTCAAACATAAAATAAAGAAAAAATGGCAAAAACAATAACGAAAGAATACGTAATAAAACCAAAAGCAAATCTTAAACATGAAGACCTAAGGGGAACAAATCTTGAAGGAGCATACCTTAGAGCAGCAGATCTTACTGGAGCAAATCTTGAAGGAGTAAATCTTAGAGATGCATGCTTAGGTGAAGTAATTCTTTCAGATACTAACTTTGTTAGAGCAGATCTTAGATATGCAGATCTTAGGGATGCAAACAGAACTACTTCAGCAATAATTAGAATTTATGATGGTAACTATCAAAAAACAGATTTCAGTAAGGCAGATCTAGAAGGGGCAAACTTAACAGGTGTATGGCTTCCTGGGGCAAATCTTGAAGGAGCAAACCTTACAAATGCAGTCCTAAGAAAAGCTGATATTTTTGACACATACTGCTTAGGCACGAACTTTAGAGGAGCAAACCTTACAGAAGCAAACCTTTCAGAGGCACACTGTGTAGGGGCAGACTTTGGTGGAGCAGACATAACTGGAGCCCATCTAGATGGTATGACCATAGATGATGGCCTAGAAAATATGTATGTAATAGGTTCACCAGAATATTGGAAAACTATTGATAATAAATAATTTTTTCTTATTTTTTTCTAATACCAAAACACCAACCTTTATAATCCATAATTCTACCCCAAATTCATGTATTTCATGGACTTCCAAACAGAATTAGAAAAGGCAAAGATAGTAATTATTCCAATTCCACACGAAAAAATAACTTCATACGGAAAAGGAACAAAAAAAGGCCCAGAAGCAATTCTAAAAGCATCACATGAACTAGAAAATTATGATATAGAAACAAAAGAAGAACCATATCTAAAAGGAATCTACACAGAAAAACCTACAGACATAAACAACATAAAACAATACAAAGACAAATTCATAATAGCTTTAGGTGGAGAACATTCAATAACTCCAAACATAATTAAAACACTACCACAAGAAAATTTATCAATTCTACATATTGACGCTCACGCAGATTTAAAAGATATTTTCGACAACTCAAAAGACTCACACGCCTGCGCAATGAGAAGAACTTTTGAAATAAATAAAAACATTACCCAAGTAGGAATTAGATCTCAATCAAAAGAAGAATTAAACTTCGCAAAAGAAAATAATATTCCCCAGTTATCAATAGACCAAGATATTCTAGAAACACTAAAAGAAAACGTTTACATCTCTTTAGACTTAGACGCATTAGATCCAAAAGAAATGCCAAGTGTCGGAACTCCAGAACCAGAAGGACTAACATTCAAAGAAATAAAAGAATTACTAAAACAAGTAATAACAAACAAAAACGTTATAGGAATGGATGTAACAGAACTCTCACCAAAAGAAGAAGACCTTATCTCACCATACACAGCAGCCAAACTAATCTACCACTGCATAGGATATAAATTTAAAAATACAATTTCACAATAATTAAACTGTGAAAGAAAAACATTACAAAAAATTATACCTAATTGGTGCATTGTATGATATTATTCTAGGATTTGGATTTCTATTATTCTACAAATTTATTTACAATATTCTTAAAATGGCCATTCCCCCAAACCCCGCTTACTTATCACTATGTGCAATGTTAATAGGTCTATACGGAATTTTATTATTCATGATTTACAAAGATATTAAGAATAGTAGAAATATGATTATCTACGCTTCATTAATCAAATTTGGATTCGTTGCCACAGTATTATACTATTGGATATTCGTAAGTGCAGATTATGTAGATATGCCATTCAGAATACTGGGTGGAATAGATTTAATATTTGGTATATTATTCATAAAATCATTAAAGTTTACTAAAAAATAAAAAAAAGAATTAAAGTGCCAAAAGTTCTTTCAAACCCCAAATCAGCAATACTATCCAAAGTATCATGTACAACCATTGCTCTGCAAGTATTTTCTTAAAATTCTTCTTTTCATAGAACTTTAGTATCTGCTTTACATGATTTGCTAATCCAACAGCAACCAAAAGGGCCATAAATGTCATAACTGCAAAAATCTGAAGTATAGTAATTCCAGCACCCAACAAATAGTACAATACTACTGCAGCTAATATCAAAGATATGAACGAGATCACTTTAGGTTTAGAATAAACTTTCTTTGCAAAACCAAACCAGGTTTTAGGCGAGAAAAATATGAATAATAGTTTCAAAATTCCAACCAACACAAAGATCGCTGCTATGGTTTCAACTGTTCCCAATGCCACTTGATATACACCTCCCAATTCAATACTACAACTTAGAATTATGTATATAAAAATCTATCTGTTCATCTCTTAGACTTACGTTTATTTTTTTTATTTTCTAATCTCTTAACTTTTCCAACCAGATACTCAATTTCACTTTCAGTTTTAAAAACAATATAGATTACTAAAATAAGAATGAAAGTAGCAATAATAGCCAAGTAGAATTCATACTTTAAAGCATCATTAGCTGGGAAAAACTTCTCTATAGAACTAATTAGCACATCCTTCCAAATAAGAGCAGTAACAAAAGTAAAAGCAGTAATTATTCCAGTTTTAATAACAGTACCTATCTTAACATTAGTCATGAACTAAATTTAAAAAAAGAAGTATAAAAATTTATCTGTTAATTTTTTCCTTCTTGAAGTATTCTTAAATGTGCATCTGTGATTGGTAGGGGATAAACTTGTTGTCCTTGCCACAATTGACTTTTTGTAAACTGAGATACTTGAGCAGCTGCCATTCCCCTTGACTGTGGATAATAAATTGGCTCTGGTTTTTGACACGTCCCAGTTTGATAACTTTGAGTACCAATCAAAACAAGATTAGATAAAGCTTGATTGATTCCACCAGTAACCTGCAAAGGAATAACTCTCCTCGGAACACCATCTTGAACAACATAACACTCATTGGCCTTAACCATGTAAGTTTTATCTTGTGGATTAGTGTGTCCTTCGTGTGGAACTATTAATAATTTCCCTTCCAAATCAACGTCTTCAGTTTTTCCATCAAGAACTGTACAACTCATTCTTGGTTGAGGAAAATGCCCGTCATTATGTTGAGTAGAGTTTCCAACAAAAAGACTTCTTTCTAAACCTAAATATTGTTTTAATTTTCCAGGATCTGCATACTCACTACCCAAAAAACCAACAACTTTTCCATCTTTAATATGTACTCTTTCCTGCCTTTCTCTCCCATAAGCATCAAAATAAGTAAACCCTTGAACCCTGAATCCTTCAATTGTTTGTCCAGGATTGTCAGATAAAACAAGATCTTTATTTTGAATACTCTGTCCAAATTTAAATGTTCCAGACTCACCAAAATCCAAGAATCTTATTGGTTCTTCAAACTGATGACCAAATATTTCATGAATTGGAACTCCTGTTAAAACAACAACATCATACAATCCAGATAAAGGAATTCCTGCTTCTTCCAAACTCCCATATTTTAATCCAGAAATTTTATGTAATTGATGAAATGCATCACTGAAAGTTTCGGCAGATTTAATTCTTCCATTTGGAGTTGGATCTGCAATAAACTTTATTAGGTCTGGCAATCTTCCAACATCTTCATTTGAACTACAAACAACACTGATATCTCTATTTGTTGGGATCGGACTATATCCATGTGAATAAAAAATTCCTAAACTAGGAATGGATTGGATTGCAACTCCTCCTTTAGAATTAACTACAATTTTTTGTTCTACAGTTAAATTTCTCGCCAAAGTAGTATCTGGATGTCTTTCAGTAAATTCTCTAAATTCATCATCATACATGCGAAAATTATCTGGAATTCCCTCAAAATGAACCTCTTCTAAAGTTGGGATATCTATTCCTTTTGGACAAAAATTAAATCTATGATCGTTTAAATCCCTTGCTACTATAAGGTCTTGTACATTATGTGGACGTAAATCAGTAACAGGAGTACTTGAATAAATTCCGCTTTCCATGTTCTCTCTATTAAAAGTTGATTGACCATATGAATGGCTTGTTTCTTGACCATCTAAAAAATTAACAACATCAGTAACAACCCTTGTATATCTAGAAACAACATTTTCAGATGAACTACTAACTTCATTAGACATAGCATCCGCTATTTCTTTAAGCTGTGCTTCAGTCCTTATTAGATCATTATTTGCCATTTTTTCGAAACATATTCAGGGTTTATAAATCTTTCCAAATGTCACCATTAACCAATAATAACAAGAATACATTTCTTTTTACTCAATTTTTTTTCTTTTGTTCAAGTTTTTTCTTTTTGTTAAAAAGGTCTTGCAATTTGAGCTTCGTCAACTTTAACTCCGTGAGAATCAACCAATGCCATTATATGTTCCCGAAACTTTTGCATCGAAATTATACCTTGTCGCACATTGGCAAGAGCTTGAAATCCCTCTTCTTTGGATAGACTCAAACCGAGAGCAATAGCCCCCATATTAAATCCAAGTTGGACCTTTATCTCTTCAGACAGATTATCCCATTTGTCTACCTGAGTGAATCGTAGCACCTGTTCGCATGCATGAATAACAAATTTTACCATGTTTTTAGTAAAAATAAACTAATTAATAAAGTTACCCTTAAAAATAATATAACAACGGCAATGATAAGTAATCACTAAATAAATTATAAAACGCCGAGACTGGGATTTGAACCCAGGAGTCCAGAAGGACCTGGATTAGCAATTTCACCTCAAGATACCTAAATTGTTACCTTGAACCAGTGCAATAACCAGGCTATGCGATCTCGGCGCAATTATGTTATTTCACACAACACAGTTTCTTCCAACGATTATACTTTTTTAAGCATTTCGGATTCATAGGGCTAATCTCATCCATCCACTTTTCAAGCTTTTCAACACCTGCTAAACAAAGAGCAAATTCAGTCTTATAATCCCAAGAATAAGATCCAAATCCAATTTCCGACAACAACTTTTTCAAAGTATCTCTTAAGTTTTTAGAAGCAAAATTAAAAACAATTCTTGGATAAGTCTTAGATTTTCCACCATTAACGGCATAGAAATTCAAGCAACCATCAGTATCAAACAACCCCCTAACAAAAGCTCTTTTCGAATCAATGTTAGAATTAAATATATAATCAGGAACAAAAACAGTGTAGGTCTTAGTACCTGGAACGAAACCCAACTCCAAAAAAGAATTAGTTATTTCCTTCTTAGAAGTTTGAATGCCCCAAGTATTACTTTTTCCACAATTTCTCAATTTAGAATTAACTTTAATACCAAACGCTCTCTCAACCAAAGGACAAATATGATCTGTATAATATTTTTTCTCAAGAACATCACCTCTAAGTTCCCAAACAATAGAATTTGAGTTAGTTCTGTAAAGAGTACCATCTCCTGCATGGGCACCGACTATCTCTGCAACATCCTCATTTATTTCCATAACTAAAAATTAATTTTATACTTTAAATAATCAATCTTGGTCCATGGCAACGTGTCAATTACCTTTAGAAACATATATAAAAGAAAAAAACAAAACCCATCTATGAAGAAGGTTCTAAAGTATTTAGTCTTCGTAGACGCATTTATAATTTTTGGAGCAGCATTATTCGTTCCTGTATATGCTTTATTCGTAGAAGAATTAGGTGGAGCCGCTTTAGCTGCAGGGGGAGCATGGGCAGTATTCACAATAACGATGGGTGTATTCATGTTTATAGTAAGTAGATGGGAAGATCATGTTAAACATCAAGAAAAAATATTGGTAGGAAGTTATGGATTAATGGCTGTTGCAGCATTCTGTCTTATCTTTGTTCAACAACTATGGCAACTATTTTTAGTACAAGGTTTAATTGGTGTTGCAGAAGCATTTAACAGACCAGTATTTGAAGGAATATATACAAAATATTTAGAAAAAGGTAAATTCACGTCACAGTGGGGCGTCTGGTCAGGAATAGGAGCAATACTAAGTGGTTTTGCAGCAATTACTGGTGGACTACTTGTAACATTCTTTGGATTCAGATCATTATTCATGCTAATGTTCATAGCAGCACTAATTGGATTTGCACTATCATTTAAATTTCTTAAAAAAAGAAAATATGTAAAAAGGTCAAAGCCTAGGCGTAAATCCTAAATCTATTTGGCCACCCCCAGTATAATCTACAGTTATTTCTTGACCCCTGCAAATATTTCTCCGAGCAGAAAAAACCATCATATCTTTTATCTGTTCAAACTTAGAATTAGGTTCAGAAGAATGATTATACAAAGAACCATAACCAAGAGCAATTGCAATATTTCCCCCAGCAATAAAAAAATAATATTGGACCAATGCAGTTTCATCAATAAATTCCCTATCAGACCCTGGAATAAAAATAAATGGAGCACGTTCTATTATCTCTCCATTCTTAATATTTTTCGTAGTAAAAACCCCCCTTCCCTTTCCTTCAACTAACCTAATTTCTAATCTTCTCATAAAATAGCAAAAAACAATCCATTTAAAAGAATTACTATCAGCAACTAGAAGAAGGTCTCAAACCTAAAGAGATAGCTTCTTCAACAGATTCAATACAAACTAAATTCTCTTCCTTAATTTTCTTTGCAGCCTTACAATGTGGCTCATGATAAACTTCAGAATTAACACTTGCAACAAACATGCATTCACTTCTAGAATCTTCACAACCCCATCTTCCCTTAAACTCACGAGCTGCCAAAAACTCTGCTTCATCTAATTGATCAAACAAACGAGTATCATCTTTGTACTTATCGTAAGCTTCAGCAAAACCACCACGAACCAACTCTTCATTAACAAAGATATCACCAACAAAAACATATCTCAATTTACGACCATAATTTCCCTCATCACTATAATCATTTTCTAAATAAACTTCCTTTCCAAGAATTAATCTAGTCAATTCATCCTTAGCTTCTTGATAATAACACTCTCCACTTTCAGGAGTATTTATTCCAGAAAATCTTAATCTCCAACCATTATCCAAATCTGCAGTATCACCATCGATAACAGAAGTAACAACAAAAGGACCTTCCCTAATAACTTCAAAATCTCTGACAGCTTCACCAGTAATACTACAAGAACTAATAAAAAATAACAAAAATAAAAGAACTAACTTTGAGGCCACCAATTAACATTCTCCTTCAAAAAACCAATATTTCCACCAACAATATGATCATATGCAACAGTACCAGAACCTTGATTGAAGTCCCACCAAGAAATCATGTTCTCAATAAGAATATCTTCCCCACTGTACAATGTAACAACATTATTAGAATCTAAAGCAATATCCCAAATTCTAACATCATCCATAACACCATCAAATCCAACAGAAGTAGCCCTTCCACCAAAATAAAGCTTCCAACCAGGATTAACAACATTATTAGAGCCAAATCCCACATCAACGCTACTAACTTCTTCACCATCAAAATACATTTTAGCAGTGTCGGATAACCTATCATAAACAGAAACTATATGGTGCCATTGATCATCAACAGTAAATTGGTGAGATGTCCATTTTCTATTATTATCTGGACCGCACAACATAAATCTAAACTCAGTAGAACCAGATCTGTAAATTTCCCAACCATAATCATTTGGACTAGAACATCCTGCAGCAGAATGACCTTTAGAAACATAAATTTCAGTGTTTGCAACATCATCAAATTTCGCCCAAAAAGACACAGAAATACTTCCAGTTCCAATATCATAATTTTCTAAAGAATTTGCAACCTCAACATGATCCTCATCACCATCAAACTCCAAAGCATAAGTTTCATCCCATTCACAAGTTCCCCAACATTCATCAGGAACACAATATTGATCTCCATTTAGATAATGCGAAGACGCCATCATGTAATCACAAATTGGAGTAGCCATACAAAGTCCACCATAATCTTCGCAAGAATCATAATCAACACACCACCAACAACTTTCAGTTCCGCAACCAGTTACACCAATAATTTCTTCGTATTCTGTATTTCCAAAACACTCAATTGGAGTAGCACTACATTCACCCCCATAACCAACACAAGTCAATTCCAACTCTTCAACTTCCTCAGTTTCAGCATAAATATTAATAGTTTCGCCACCCTCTTCCAAAGAAGGTATCAATGTAACTTGATCACTTTCAACATTAAAAGTAAACCTTGTACTTTCATATGCTCCAACTAAAAAATAATCAGCTTCACCATCAACATCTTCATCAACAGCAATGCCATCTAACTGTATTACAAAATACAAATCATTACCCACTTCATTATTAATCAAAACTATAGTTTGAACATTTGCACTATCATACTGTGCATTAGAACTAAATTTAACATCATGAGAATTAACATCAAAAGCACTACCAGATTCATCCATTTGTTGATCAGAAACTCCCCTCACAAAAGCAAATATAACAACGGCAATAATTATAGTAACACCAATCAATAAAACAGTAGCAACTAATGGATTAATACCTCTCTTATTTAACATAACAAAGAACTAATTTAACTATTTATAAGTTTTTTTAACTTGGTGTCCAAGTTGTAGGACCATTATAATCTGTTCCATCGTTATTATGCCCACCCCAAGTAGAATAATCCTTACCTAAATCACCCTCATCATTGAATTTATAATATGCAATTAGTCCCTCTTCACTTCCAGTTAGCTCATCAAATCTATCTGAAGATTTAGCCAAATCTCCATTTGCCCAAAGTCTAACTT
>CAZUEV010000010.1:0-11917 GCA_964619355.1 Candidatus Woesearchaeota archaeon | reverse complement strand
AAAGAATAAATAATATTAGAAATGTTTGTTATATTACCACAAATATCAGAAGGACAATCCAAACCGTCTCTCAAAGCAAATATTTCATCAAAACCACCAACACCAAAAAAACTTAAATTTGCACTCTTATTCAATCCAGAATGACCTGAAGAATTCACACCAATGATATTATCTTCTATCTTAATATCAGAACTCAAATTGGTGCCCGTACCACTTATCGCTTCAAGATATTTTAACTCCCCAAATTCATTATCTTTGAAATAAACCTTTGAACCTGCACCAGCAAAATTGTATGAACTAATTGGTTGATTTATCAAATAAGTTTCATCTATCCCTGCATCAACAATATTTAAATCATATCCAGTTACACTCAAAAATGAATTATTTGTAAAATTATTATTTTCTGGAAAACTTCCACTAAAAGAATGCAATCTTATACCATCCCTTCCCGATTGAATTATGTTATTATTCTGAAATAAATTACCGAGTGACATAGAATAAATATAAAACGAATCAACAGTACCACTTGAAGTATTTATTGTATTATTTGCTGCTATATTATCAGATGATGATGAAAAAGACAATCCATACCCGCCATTTCCAGTTGTTGTTATAGTATTATTTATAGCTGATGAATTCGAAGACTCATAAAAATGTATCCCTGAAGTGTACAGCGTAGGGATAATATTTCCAGTAGTTGTTATTATATTGTTTTCTACTGTTAAATTCGAAGATGAATCAAAATGTACTCCAACAGAAGTTAATCCTATTGTTGTTATCGTGTTATTTTTTGCTATATTATCAGATGATGATGAAAAAAACAATCCATATCCACTAGTTCCAGTTGTTGATATTGTATTATTTATAACTGATGAATTTGAAGATGAATCAAAATGTACTCCACGTCCAAAAATTCCACTGGTTGTTATTGTATTATTCTCTATGCTTCCATTACCAGCATCAAGAAAGTATATTGCATATTTACTATTTGTTGAAGGAGATCCTTCAACTATATTACAACCCTTTACAATTATATTATCATATCCACCAGAATTATTCACACCATATCCTGCATCAGCACCATTATAAGAATAATTAATTGAATAACCTGCACAATCTAATATAATATCATTTGAACCAATATTAAGTGCAGTTGAAGGGCAAGCAATATCTGAAGTTAATGTATAATCTGCAGTTAAGACCTTATCACACAACTCATCAACACTATAATTACTAAATCCAGTTACATTGAAAAAATAAGTATTAGAAATGTTTGTTATATTACCACAAGTTTTATCAGAAGAACAAGAGACACCATCCTTCTTTGCAAACGCAGTCTCACCTATCCAACTAAGGTTATAAAAAGTCAAATTTGCACTTTTATTCAAACCACTGTTAGAAGAATTAACAAATATGGAATTATTACCTATTATAATATCGGAACTTAAATTGGTACCCGTACCACTTATCGCTTCAAGATATTTTAACTCCCCAAATTCAGTATCTTTGAAATAAACTATACCACTGTCTATGTGATACCCTGCTATTGGCTGATCAATAAAATAAGTGTAATTGGCCCCTTCACCACTAATATTCAAATCTAGACCTTGAACATTGTTGAAAGTATTATTGGTAAAGTTATTCATAAGAGAAACAGAACTGTCTCCCATTGAAATTACATCTGCTTGTGCATATGTTATATTATTATTAGAAATAGAGTTATTATAGGACCATTGATAAAAATAAAAGACATCAGACTCAGAGCCACGAACATTAAATGTATTGTTCAAAATTTGATTAACTTTAGATTCAACAAATTTAATAGCATGGCAATTCCTATATCTTTGACTAGCAGTTGGATTGCAATTAATTGTAGTTATATTATTACCAACAATTTTATTATAATTAGATGTAGAAAAATAAATTCCACTGCCTTCAGTACCTGAAGAATTAATAATATTATGGCTAATATTATTGTAATTTCCAGTTTCAATAACCAAAGCTCCACTATCTAATGAAACAACTAAATTACTTTCGATAACACAACCAGATCCAACTTTAATTCCAGTATCATCAGAAAATATAGTATTATTTAAAATATTACTATTAACTCCACTAAACAATCCATAATATCCAGAAGTTATTTCATTATTTGTTATGTTAGTATTATTTCCACCCCTTATTCCATAGCTACTAGTAGAAGCAACTTCAATTGTATTAGATTCAATTGTAGAATAAATGCTATATTGATCTCCAGCATCATACAATGAAATCCCATTATAGCCAGCACCAGTATTATTTATAATATTATTTTTTATAATCGAATCAGAAGAATTCTTAGCATAAATAGAACTAACAAGCAGAGTATCTTCACCAGCAGTTAAATTATTCTTTAAAATACTAATATTACTCGTTCCATTGAGATAAACTCCCCATATCCTTCCACCAGCACCAGAACCAGGTACGTCTACTGTATTGTTATATATATATCCTTCATCAGTTCCTGACAAAAATATTGCAGAATAATAATTCAAATTAGAAGAGCCTGACCTAATAACACAATTTCTAATTGTAAGGTTAGAGTGACCAACAAAGTCAACAATACCATAACCGGCATTTTTATTAGAAAAATTTATATCATAACCATTACAATCTATACCTACATTGCTGGCATTAAAGATAACAGCAGTATCGTCACAAGCCATACCAGCACCCAATGTAATTCCACTATTTATTGAATCCCCACAACTCAAATTACCAACACTATAATTACTAAAAGAATCAACAGTAAAACTATGAGTATCCCCATTAGAATTAAAACCAGTACATTCTCCATCATCACACCAACCACCATCTTTGACAATAGTAGGAGTACCACTAACAGAAACATTGTAAAAAGTAAGTGTGGCTCTTTTATTCAAACCTGGCTTACTAGATGAATAAACACTAATCAAATTTGGACCTATTTGTATATCTTCACTCAAATTAGTACCATTACCAGTTATTGGTTCAAGAAACTCAATAAGACCTTTCTCACCAGAATTTCCGAAAGATAAAAGAGAACCATCACCAGAAAAAGAATAATCAGTAATATCTTGATTAGTAATATTTGTCCCATTTATTCCTTCGCTAACAATATTCAGTTCATAACCATCAATGTTGCTAAAAGTATTTCCACTAATCTTATTATTTTCAGGATATTCATCATCAAAAGACTGTAATCTTACCCCATCCGAACTAGATCCAATAAAATAATTTTCAAGTAATAGATTATTATCTGAATTTTTATAAAAATAAACTGTTGTTCCAAGAGTAGAATTAAGGGTGTTATTTTTAATAGTTACATTGGAAGAAGAATCCATGAAAACCGAAAGTGACCCACCCACAAAAGTATTATTTTCCAATGCAGAATCATTAATATCTGTTAATGAAATAGAATATTTAGCACCAGCAACAGCACCATACTCTACATTACAATTTTTTATAATTAATCCACTATAACCTTCGGCTAGTATACCTGAACTTGCATCAGAACCAGTGGAATAAGTTACAGTATAACCCTTACAATCCAAAACAACATCATCTGCACCGATATAAAGTCCAGATCCCATACAAGTAACATTGGATGTAAGATTTGTACTTGTAGTTAAATTAGCTCCACAAAGATTTACTGGAAGAATTGTCAAATTATTAGAAGTCCCCCATCCACTTGAATTTGTTCCATCACTAAATCTCATACTACAAGTCCAATTCTCCCCCACAGATAAATTTCCACTACCGAGCGTTGAATTAAACAAAGTACCACTCGAATAAGTGTTATTAAAATCTTCAGACAACCATAGAATAGAATTATTATACCATCTTACAGAAACATTCATTGCATCTCCATCATCATCATTAATTGTTGCAGAGCAATTTAAATTGGCTGATGAAAAATTTGTGCCATCAAAAGAAACTAAAGAGGGTGTTGGGGTCGTTGGGAGTGTGTTTAAAGGAGCTTCTGGAAAGCTCGAAGTTGTACTCATTAAATAAACCCAATCTGTGTTTAGGGAGTTATTGTGGTATATCTTGTGATGCACTAAAAGTGAAATCTGTCCAGAAGAATTTAAGTAATTAGTTAAATCTGTTAATTCCATTATAAATTCATCATCAGCCGCACTTGTAAACATTTTACTATCCTTAAATTCCCATATATTTTCATTAAAGTTCCATACAGAAATAAAAGTTCCGAAAGTATCAGGAGGTTGTCCTGAAACAAAACCATATCCCTGCCAGTAAAATTTGGCCCTTGTTGAAGAAGTTGAAATATTAAACGTAAAAATATGAGACTCTACATTGTTTTCTATATCTGCTCCGGATGTCACCCATCTATTACCATTATCTGTTTGAAGATTTTTATAATCTCCTGCTGTTGCATAACTTATACAATCGGTATTATTTGTAGGTTTTGTTGTGGTTCCTGTTTTCTCACAAGCCCATTGAACTGAATTATTAATATTATAATTATTTTCTATTTCTGCAACTCCAAACTTAATAGTCATTTCATCGCTTTCATTGCTATAGACATTATTATTGCATTTTACATAATAGAAATTTACATCTCCATCTGACAAGCCAGATACATCTAAAGTATGATTTAATCCATCCGTTGTTGTCAAAGCAGTCATATCTCCATAACCTGTTCCAGATGAAGTACCATATTTACAAATTGAATTTAAATAAGTATAAATCTCCAACGTTGTTGAGCTTGTTCCATTGTTCAAAAGTTTTGGAGAATAATCATAAAATGAATTTCCAATGAAATAAATATATGATTTCCCTGTACCACTTGCTCCACCGTTTGCCTCAGAAGCACCAACCAAAGCATCATCATAACCATCATTATTAAAATCACCTGTTGAAACTGACTCGCCAAAACCATCATCTTCAACATCATCAGGGTCTAATAAAGTAACATTAGCATTTGTTCCATCAGCAATATTTGATTCTGCTCCAAAATAAATATATGCTTTCCCTGTACCACTTGCTCCACCGTTTGCCTCAGAAGCACCAACCAAAGCATCATCATAACCATCATTATTAAAATCACCTGTTGAAACTGACTCGCCAAAACCATCATCTTCAACATCATCAGGGTCTAATAAAGTAACATTAGCATTTGTTCCATCAGCCATATTTGATTCTGCTCCAAAATAAATATATGATTTCCCTGTAGAACTTGCTCCACCATTTGCCAGATAAGCACCAATCAAAGCATCATCATAACCATCATTATTAAAATCACCTGTTGATACTGAATGGCCAAAACCATCACCAGCAACATCATCAACATCATAAATAACAAAAGAATTTGACTGATTAATTTGACTAATCCCTTCAGTAGGATCAACAACATAATCAAATTCAACATCAGCATCAAAAACTCTCAAATCAAAAGTATCATCACTTCCATTCAAATTAGTTAAATAAACTTTATGCCAAGACTCATCTAAAATACCAGTAAAAGTAGCAATACTAACATTATCATTAACTCTGTAAACTTCAATCTCAGCAGACTCATTACTAGTATTATCAAAAGACTTCCTAGCATAAATAGTTATATCTTTAGTATTATCCAAAAACTGTTCAAATGTAACCCTCAAATAATCTCCAGCAGGAATTAAAGTATAATTATCATCCTTAACATTAACAAAATCAAAAACATCTTCAATAAAAGTTCTATTCTCATCTAAATGTATTGCTTCAGTAATATTAATAATTAATAATTCATAAGTTTGATTACTCAAAGAAGGAGTTATCCATTCTATATAATCAATCAAACCATTATCGTTGACATCATAAGATACAAATTCCTGATCAACTCTTTCGCCATCTGTTATCCAATACAACTTAATAGTTTCCAAAGAAACATCTTGAATTTCAGTGTAAGTCAAAATGTTCTCATAATGAATATCGCTAGAAACAATAATCTGCTTCCTAGATTCACTCAAATTAATTTCAATAGCAGTAGGTCCTGGAAGATAATATTCAACTTCAACTTCTTCAACCAATTCATCCAAAATAATCTCAACAGAATCCTCCCCTGCTTCCAAAACAGCAAAACCAGTTATAACATTATTAAACATCCCTTTGAAAAATACGATAAAATCATAATAAACTGCATTAAAGTTAATTATAGCACTGCCAGTTACAAGATTAGTGCTCTCTATGGGCCTCTCAACACCAGAATCATTCATATAAACATTATCTAAATCCAAACTAATTTCTTCACCATTCTCAATTTCAACCAAAGATACATTTTCAGCAGAAGAATCAAGCTCAATAGTAAGATTAGAAGTCTCTTCACTCAACTTCACCCTTTTCTTCCACTTAACAGGCTTATTTATCGAGACATTAGAATAAGAATCAGTTATATTACTAGTAGAACTATTAGAAATATTCAATAAAGTAACATTAGTTAAACCTACATCTGTCAAATTCAAAGAAAGATTTTCATCAGAAATATTTAGAGAAACATTAATCTCAGTTTCATTAATCGTATTATTTACCAAGACTCCATCATCAGTCTCATTTAACTCAACAGTCTCATTCAAAACCTCTTCTTCACTTTCATTAACCCCAGTCTCATTTAACTCAATTTCAACCGTTTCATTAACTTCTTCTTCCCCAGTCCCATTTTCAACAATAGGAACAGAATCAACAACTTCCTCACCACCACCAGAGTCTTCCTCTTCAATTATTTCTTCTTCACTGATTTCTTCCGTTATTTCTTCGATGTCTCCAGCTACTTCTTCATCTACAACCACACTGCCTTCATCAACAACAAAACCTACCAAATCTAAATTTCTCATTTCAAGAATAACAAAGAAAATTAAAAAAACAACAAGAAAAGCATACATGCTCTTTAGTAGTGCAGAAGAATCTAGCTTGCCAAAACCATTAACCATCCTATGGTCTAAAGACATGTCTTTTGCCTTCTTAACGGCAACTTTCTTATTAGAACCAAGATAAACAGTTCTAACTTTACCTTTTTCATTCCTTATGCTTGTGTAAAAATAATCCTTAGTACCAACCTTTTTTTTATACAATCAAAGCACCCCTCACAAAAATATAAGAAATTAATTACTTTTAAAGATTACTAATAATGTAGTGCAAACAATCAACTGGTTGGTTTAGTAAACCTAACATTTTTAATCAAAACATCCGGAGTAATAACAGGTATTTCTGCTTCCCAACTAGTAATTTGTTGAGGATTCTTACCAAAAACAGAGATATTTTTCAAAAGATTTAACATATTTTCACTTATTCTTAAACCGTTTATGGGCCCACAAATTTCACCATTTTCAATTAAAAACATCCCATCCCTTGGAATGGTAGAAAAATCACCTGTAGCATAATTTTGAAACCTGGTGTACCATACGTTAGTCACATAAATTCCATTATCAATATCAAAGGGATTTCCTTTCTTTCCTTCTAATATTAAATTACTTGGACTTGGTCCAATTAAACCAGCATTAGCAGTAGTTTTAACTTTATATTTCTTGGCTGTAGAGGTATTGTGTAAATAAGTTCTCAAAAAACCTTCACTAATGATCCTAGTTCTTTGAGTAGGAACTCCTTCATCATCAAAAGAAGTAGAGCCTAATCCGCCGCTTAACTTGCCATCATCAATCAAATTAAAGTCACCAATCTTCTTGCCCAACTTTCCAGAAAAGAAAGACATTCCAGATTCAACGCTATCAATTGAAGCAGCAGAACCAACTGTACCCATTAAATCAGCCAAAGGCAATGGATCAATAATCATATCAAATCTGCCTTCTTTTCCTTTCTCTGGTTTCAAAGCCATTTTAGCAATCTCGCCAGCTTTCTCAGAAATCTTTTCAACTTTAAAATCACTTAAAATTCTAGATGAAATAGTCTTATG
Organism: Candidatus Woesearchaeota archaeon; assembly: GCA_964619355.1. Lineage (GTDB taxonomy): Archaea > Nanobdellota > Nanobdellia > SCGC-AAA011-G17 > PNOQ01 > CAYFNK01. Next base: position 3,993 of record CAZUEV010000010.1, on the reverse strand, counting down.
TCCAGATTCTTTTGGAGAATTAAGAGCTCTAATTGAAAAATACAAAGAAGAAAAATCCTCACTAGCATTAACTCCACTAGAAGTCAATATCTTTCTCATACCTATTGAACTATCTAACTTACCAGAAGCACGTTTAGAATTCTTCAACGCAGCATTTATACCAGATTCAACAATATCAACAGCATCTATATTTTTAACGCCCTTATCGAACCCATCAACTATATTCTTATACGAAAAAGAACCTTCTGCAATTCCATTATAATCATTATTTGGCTGAGCATGCTTCAAAAACTCAACTATCTCGCCAACAATTTTATCAGCACTTTTCTCAGTCATATCTTTCAAAGTCGTAGCAACTATCTTTTTATCTTTTGCAACAAAAATAAATATAGAAGAAATTGATTCTAATCCAGTTTTAACAATTTTATTATCTACAAACTTAATATCGCTAGAATCTCCAACAGATTCTATTAAAACAAAATCATCCACTTGTCCACTTAATTTCTTACCAAGATAATCTAACATAATAAACACATTTCAAAATTTTTATTTAAAGATTATGGTTTAATGAATTCTCTCAAACTCCTCTTTTCCAACAGATCTTCATATTTCTTACAATCACAAAAAGGTCCATTTCCCTTTGGATAATCTTTAATATCTTCAGAGACCGTTTTCTCTTGTATTAATTTAGCTTCTCTTTTAGCAAGATCAACCAATTCATCATCAACACTAATTATTTTAGAATTATGTTTCAAAAAGTCTATTCCAACAAAATCTGGCTTAGTTCCATGTTTTTCTTCATAAAGTAGAGCATAAATTGCCAACTGCAGTCTATATCCACTGGTAACAATATCTCTTCTGGATGATTTATAATCTATCAAAGAAACAACTTCATTATCACTAACAACTGCATCAACAAACCCTTGAACCATATGTTCATCAGATTTATAATAAACTTCTGTTTCAGGTTTAACCACTAAAAAAGCTTCTTTAAAACCAACTTTCTTAGCTTTACTAATTACTTTACCAATAAAATTATCAAACCAATTGTTTAACATTTCAACAGATTCATCATAAAAGAAATTTAATTTATTATCACCCAAACCAAGTTCATCCAGATCATCTTTAGCTGCAATCCATTTTTCCTTAAATAAACTCTGCATAACTATTCTTAATTCAAATTCGTAATGACTATTATTCACAGAATCAATATCAACTTTAAATAAATCTTCTAAAACAGAATGTACTATCTTACCCCTTACCAAATAAATGTTGGGAGGCAATTCCAAACCCATTATGTATTTATAGTAATAACAACGAGGACAACTTTTATAGTAATTTATCGAACTTGGACTTTGTATCCTTTGAGCCATTTAAAAATAAAAAATTAGAACTATTTTAAAGATTGCTCTTATTAAACATATACTTTAACTCCCATTTGGTAGGCAAAATAACTATTAATGAATTTAACTAATACCAAATTCAGAATTACTTCTTTTTAGTCTTAACAACATTCTTCTTAACTACTTTCTTCACAGTAGACTTCTTAATTTTTTTTGGCTTACCACCACTTCTTCTTGATTTCTTCTTACTACTAGAAAACATACCGCCTAAAAAAACCTTTTTCTTCTTTTTTTTAGCAGGTTTGACATTCTTGACTATTTTATTTTTATGTTTCTTAACTTTTTTATCCCCTGAAAGCATTCTTTTAAAAAATCCTTGTTTCTTCTTTTTTTCTCCAAATAGTTCTTCAGGATCTAAATTTGTAGACTTCCCAGTAACTTTGGCTGAAGAAACAATTTCTCGTTTTCTAGTTCTAGCTATCTGTTCTTTAAGTAAAGGCAATTGCCTATTTATATCTCTCATTAGCTCAGAAAATTTCCTAACCCTTATACGATATGCTGACTCAGAAAGAGTACCTGCTTCAAAATACCCAAATTGAGTTTTCTTAATTAATTCTTCAAGAACTCCCGATTCATGCATTAATCTAGTTATTTTATATTTGGTCCTATAGTACAATATTCTATTCTTAAAAATGAAATAAAGAAAAATCAAAACAAAAAAGATTATAGTCAGTTTCAACCAATTATTAACAAGAAAATTCTTAAGAGTTTTAGCAGTTGCTTTGTAAGCCAAATTAAGAGCAGTATATTGTCCCTCAATTTCAGCCAATGCAGAATAAGCCTCACCAGCTAATTCATAAGCTTCTTCATATCTTTCACTATCAAATTCAAATTGCATCTCGGTTAAAATTTCATCAGTATCTGAAATGTTAATACCCTCATTCTCAAGAAGTATTTCATCATAAAAACTATAAACATATTCAACTTCATCCCGTGTAATATATGCTTGATCCTTTAAATCTAATATCTCATCAACATATTGCTCAACCAAAGTAAAATCTCTATTTTTCTCATTATTAATTTCACTCTGACTTTCAAATATTTGAGTTGCAGCCTTAAACAAATCTTCAACTCTTTGAGTATTGAACCCATCTAATTTTAGTTCATTTATAGCTGCTCCTGCTTCAACCAATCTAAGTCCAACTAAAGAAGTCTCCCCCTCTTCATAATCTTCAGAGATAACAAAAGAAAATGATAGGAGTAATACCAAAAACAAAAAAGCTAATTTTTTCATTTTCTAAGTAAGCCTATAGTTTTTACCCTTAAGAGTTATATTTGGAAAAATAACCAAACCTTTTCCACCAACTATCTTAACCTCAACTATCTTTCTTTTAAAAGATTGCCCTCTTAATTTTAATATTTCTAAAGCTCTTTTCCTCTCACCACTATTAAAAATAACATTATAAAAAACAATTATACCATCGGATAAGAAACTAGTTGCCTCATCACCTGCCCTACTATTTGCACCCAAACCAACATGTCCTGGATTTGGTACCTCCCTAATCAAAAGAGAACTCATTTTATGCTCCTCAAGATATCTAAATAACTGTTCCATATAAATTCTAAATCTGCTCTCCTCACCTGAAAAAGCAGACGCAATAGATGTTAAAGAATCAACCAAAACTAAATCAGGTTTAATATCTTTAGGAATCAAAATTGGCTGAACTTCAATCAACAACTCTTTCTTTGCTTCAGAAAGCAAAGCTTCAACAGACCTTGCTATGTCTAATGCATTAAATCTTTTTATAACTAAATTTCCAGACTTTATATACTTCTCAGCTTCAAAACCAAAACTCTCCATGTGAGAAAGCAATCTTTCCTCTGGTTCCTCAAAACTCATATAAAGAACTCTTTTATTTTGCTTACAAAATTCTATTGCAACATGTAAACAAAATATGGTTTTACCAGAACCAGGACCACCTTCAACCAAAACACTAGTTGAAGCAGGTATTCCATCACTCATCAAATCATCAAAACCTTTTATTCCAGTTTTATAATATTCTTGCTTAGGACCTACCTTTATATTCTTGGATGAATTAAGTATTCTTTCACCATCACTTAAATTTTTCTTACTTAACTGTTTCTCAACTTTTTCTTCACTTTTATTTTTTTCAAAATTTTTGGCCTTAACAATTTCTTCTTTCTTATACCAACTACTTATCTGCTTAGCAATCTTCATCTCTTCTCTTTCAATGTCTTTCTGGGTTGGAGACTCTTTAACATTTATTTCTAATTTTGGACCAATATACCTAACTGGAATTAATTTACTTTCACCAGCAGACTTAGAACCATCAAGGCCTTTCTCTTTAGCTTGAATATCACCTTCTGAGATATCCTTTCTATTAGACTTAGAACCAAACAATTTTGAAAATAACCCGCTCACCAATTATCACCTAACCTTTCCCTAAATTTAATCATTTTTAAGATTTTTGGATATTTTTTATCCATTTTTTCAAATTTTCTTAATTTAAAATTCATTCGCTCCCCCTTACAAGTGACCCCTTTTTCGCCCTTTTTACTTCAACCAGGGCCAATTTCTCCTCCACGTCTGTAAGCCGCTCAGAATAGGATTTAAGCATATTTTCATATA
>CAZUEV010000009.1:0-11931 GCA_964619355.1 Candidatus Woesearchaeota archaeon | reverse complement strand
ATTTTTCTCTTATATCTAATTCGTTTTGTAGAATAACTATTGATTGTGATGCAAAGTAAGTTTGTGGTCCTAATGATACTTTTGTTGATATTTTTTTTAATCTTTTTAACTCGTCTTTTGGTAGCCCTTCATGATCACCAATAATGAAAACTGAGTTTTCTGGAAGTTTTTCTTTTCTTAGATTTGTTCCTTTTTTCTCTAAAATGAATATTTCTTTTCCTTCTTTTTTTAGATCTTTTACAACGTCTGTTAGTGATCTTTTTTCTATATGGCACGAAGGAAATGCTTCTATTTTTTTACCTTCTTTGTATTTGAATAATATTCTTTTGATTAATCCTGCTACATCTTTTTTTGATAAGATGTTGTTTAGTTCTTCTGATGTTTCTAGCTCAATATGTCTTGGTGGTGTAGGTCTACCATAAAATATTAAATGTAATTTTACATCTGGTCTCATTTGGTTTGAGATAAAAAGGGATGCTATAATTGAATGGAGAACAATGTCCATCCTACCTGCTTTCATTAAATCTTTGAAATTCCCTGTTGTTGATGCAGATTTTGAAAAATAAATGAATTCTCTCATACTAATAACCCTATTTAACAGTTTATTACGTTTTTGATAATCTTTATAAATTGATAAGTGATTTTTGTATGTTATGAATGAGCATAGGGATAAGGTTGAGGCAGTACTGTTTACTACGGGCAGATTTCTTAATTTAGATGAGATTGGAAGACTCTGTGGTATTGGTAGTCCAGGAGCCATAAGGCAAATGTTGGATGAGCTTAGAGATGAATACAATAAGAGGGAGACTGCTTTGGAAATAATTAAGGATGAGAAAAATAGATGGAAACTCAATATTAAGAAAGATTATCTATACTTGACTGAAAACTTATTGAGTGATGCTGAGTTAGATAAGCCAACGCAGGAAACATTAGCCATGGTTGCATATAGGCAGCCAGCAGTTCAATCGGATATAATCAATTTTAGAGGAAATAAAGCTTATGACCATATTAGAAAATTAAAGGAAGAGGGATTTGTAATCTCTGAGAAATTTGGAAGAACTAAACTTTTGAAATTAACTCAAAAATTCTATGATTACTTTGATGTTGTTGAAGATGAATTAAAGGAGAAGCTTGCTCCGGGTGAAGCATAGTGGAGTTTTTGACTTACGTTTATTTATTTTTTATTACAGTTTCCTTGTATATGTCTTCTTTGTTTTTGATTCTTTTTTTTAAGAATAGAAATCTTATGGATGATCCAAGAAAGGCAACTAGATTTCCAACACTTAGTGTTTTAATTCCAGCTTGGAATGAAGGTGAAACTATAGCCGATACCATTCGAGCAGTTTTAGATTCAGATTATCCCCAAGATAAGATTGAGATAATTGCGATTAATGATGGAAGTACTGACAATACATTGGCAGAAATGAAAAAATTTGGTAATAAGATAAAGATTTTTGATAAACCTAATTCTGGAAAGGCAGATTCAATGAATCAGGCTATGAAACTTGCCAAACATGAGTATCTTGCCGTAATTGATGCCGATTCTTATCCTGTAAAAAATGCATTAAGGGACATGGTTGCTTATCTTGAAGAGAAGGATGTTGTTGCAGTTACTTCTGCTATTTTAGTTAAGAATAGAAAAAAACTAATTGAGAAAATGCAGGCCATAGAGTATGCGGTTATTGCTTGGAGTAGAAAACTGTTGCAGTATATTGAAGGGATTTATGTTGCACCTGGTCCATTAAGTATTTACCATAAAAAATCATTTATTAGTTATGGTGGGTTTGATACTAATAATTTAACAGAAGATATTGAAGCTACGTGGAAAATATTAAGTCATAATAAGAAAGTTAGAATCGATTTAAGGGCCAAAGTGTATACTACTGCTCCATCAAAGTTTAGAGTGTGGTGGAAACAAAGATTAAGGTGGAATCTTGGCGGATTTCAAACGATGTGGAAGTATAAGAAGCTGTTCTTCAATCCTTCATATGGAATGATGGGACTGTTTGTTGTTCCTTTTTTTATATTTACTTTTGCTTTAAGTCTACTTGGTTTTATGGTTTTTGCATTTGTTTTGGTTAGAAATTTGACTAAAACTTATTTATTGAGTTCTTATGCAGGTGCTGCAGATACTGGGTTTTTAAGGTTGGACTATCTGAATTTTAATCCAAATGTGTTTGCATTCTTTGCTGCAATTTTAGTATTTTTGGGATTATTATACTTAGTTTTTTCTCAGAGATATATTGAAAAGACAAAGATATTGCCAAGGAGTTATCCTATTTTTGCGATATATTTATTAATCTATCTAACATTGTACCCTTTAGTGCTTATACATACGTTGTATAGAATGATAAGTGGGAAGAAGTTGAGATGGTAATTGAAAATAAACCCCAAAAGGATGTTTTTTGGAAGGCTTTGATATTCACTGCAGTTATTTTTCTATTGGGTGTGTTTATGGGTTATGTTTTGGAAGAGAAACGATTAAATGATGTTCAAGAAGAATTTGAGCAATTGATTATTGATTGGGGTGATGTTAGAACTCAGGCAGCTTATTATCAAACGTTAGGAGATGATCCGGCAGTTTGTGAAAGGGCAGTTGATGAGAATTTGAATTTTGGAGATAGAATATATTATTCGGGGTTGCGTCTTGAAGAGTATGAAGAGGCCAATAGATTGACTGATAGGTTACAATTTGAGAAGCAAAAACATAATATGTTGAGAACTGAGTTTTATATCAATAGCTTAGTTTTGAGAGAAAAATGTGATGCTCAGTATGATGTTGTTGTTTACTTTTATATGGATAATGCTGGTGATTTTGATTTAGATTTAAATGCAAGGCAGAATGTTTTATCTGTTGTTTTAGAAGATTTGAAGGAACAGAAAGGACCTGAATTAGTTTTAATCCCTTTGGCAGCAAATATGGATATCTCGGTTGTCAATATTTTATTGGATACTTATGGCGTTGAAGAGTTCCCTTCCCTATTATTGTTGTCTGATAGTGGATATGAGGTTGTATCTGGCGTACAAGGTGTTGGAGATATTGAACCTCTATTGAGTCCTTTCTAACCGTAATCTTTTTATTTTTATTATAACTCCCTATATCTATGAAAGGACTATGTGAAATGTGTGGAAAGGAAGGGGATCTTGTTGATGCCATTGTTGAAGGTGCAGTAATGAATGTTTGTTTGGCTTGTTCTGGTCATGGCAGCGTTATAACCATAAATCAACCAGTTGTTGAAAGAAAAATGTCTATGATTAAAGAGGATGAAGAAGTTGGGGCAATGGATGTTGTCGTCGAAGATTATGCAGACAAGATAAAGAAGTCTAGGGAAAGAAAAGGCATCAAACAGGAAGATTTAGCCAAATCAATAGCTGAAAAAGAGTCAGTTATTCACCAATTGGAGTCTAGTAAACTGAAACCCAATTTTAAGCTAGCCCATAAGCTAGAAGTGTTTTTGGGGATTAATTTAGTTGATAAAGTGGAAACAAAGCTGAAGAAAGAGAAAAATATGGATTTTAAGGACAATAATCTGACTATTGGCGATATAGTGACTAAAGAGTAGGCTACCGAAAGTTTTAAAAGAATTTATCTTACCTCTTCAGGCAAATGGAGCTTAGAATTGTAGAAGAAGGAAAAGACTTTGTTAAGATTGAATTGGTTGGAGAAGATCATACTTTAGCTAATGCTTTGAAGAATGAATTGGAAAATGACTCTCACGTGAAGGTTGCAGGGTATACAAGGGAACATCCTTTGGTCAGTAATCCAATTTTAATGGTTAAAACAGATGGCAAAGAATCGCCTATGAAAGCCATAGAATCCACTGTTGATAGGCTAAAGAAGAAAAATTCTGCATTTCTTGCACAGATTAAGAAATTAAAATGAATTTTCTGAAGAAATTCTGGGATTTTGTCTGGAAGAGTGATACTCCTACTAGTTGGATTGTTTCAATTATTTTGGCTTTTATCTTAGTTAAATTTATTATTTATCCAGGAGTAGGTTTTTTGTTAGGAACTACCCATCCAATAGTTGCTGTCGTTTCAAGTAGTATGGAACACGAAGGTGGTTTTGAAAATTGGTGGGAAACTAATGGAAATTGGTATGAACAGAATGGAATTAGCAAAGATCAGTTTAAAGAGTTTAGATTTAAAAATGGATTTAATGAAGGTGATATAATGTTTGTTTTTGGCAAACAATCACAAAATATAAATATTGGAGATGTACTGATTTTCAAATCGACTACAAGTTACCCAGTAATACATAGAGTGGTAGATAAGTGGGAAGAAGATGGAGAGTTATTTTTTAAAACAAAAGGAGATAATAACTCTGATAGTTTTGCCCAATTGGATGAACGTGAGATTTCCAGTGATCGGGTTGTTGGTGTAGCAACTTTAAGAATACCTTATTTGGGATGGATAAAAATCCTATTCAATAGGGTTGTTGGGGGTATAATATAAATGAAAGCCGATTTGTTTTGTACAAAATGTGGGACTATTATGTTGTTTGATAGGGATTCTGGTAAATTAAAATGTGGAAATTGTGGTTACAATCCAAGGAAAAAACTAGGAAATGTTGTATTTAAGGATAAAGTTGAGTTAACTAAGGATCAAGAAATAGATGTTCAGAGTAAAAAGGTTGAGACTTTGCCAAAGGTTAAGGAAGAATGTAATAAGTGTGGTGGAATGAATGCTTATTATTGGACACTCCAAACTAGGGCTGCAGATGAGTCTGAAACAAGGTTTTTTGAGTGTGTTAAGTGTGGTCATAGGTGGAGATCTAATGACTAATTATCTGCTTTAGAATAGTAATCATTAAAAGCAAAACCCCTTTTTCTTTTTTATGAAATTAGTGTTATCTGAGCCAAGATTTTTGAAAGAGAGTGTTGGGATTCTTTCTGAATTAGTTAATGATGTTAAGATAAAGTTGGATGTAGATAAACTTGAAATTGTTGCGATGGATCCTGCAAATGTTGCAATGATCGTTTTTAGATTATTGAATAGTGCATTTGCTGAATATGATGTTAAGGGTGTTGAGGTTATTTCTGTTAATTTAGAATCCTTGAAGCAAGTTCTCAGTAGAGCTAAGCCAAATGATAATATAGTTTTAGAGTTGGATGAAGATAAGAATAAGTTGAAGATTGGTTTGCGTGGTGAGTCTAAAAGGAATTTTAATTTAGGTTTGATTGATATTCATGAGAAAGATCAAAATGTTCCTGAACTAGATTTTTCAGGTTCAGTTGAAATGAGTAGTGCTGTTTTTGGTGAAGCTGTTGAGGATATGGGCATTGTTGCAGATACAGTTTCTTTGTCTACTGATGGAAATTCTTTTTTAGTTGAAGCGGCAGGTAATACTCATGATGCGAAAGTTTCTTTTAACAAGAGTGATAATACTAATATTGCTTTGACTGGGGAAAAGGAAAATGTTAAGTCCAAATATTCGATTGTTTATTTGAAAAAGGTTTTGAAAGGTGGAAAATTGGCCGATAAGGTTTCTTTAAAGATTGGTCAGGATTATCCATTACAAATAGAGTATAAAGTTACTGATAAGCTTCATTTTAGAACTCTTTTAGCTCCAAGAGTTAGCAACGATTAACGAAACTTTTATAAGTTTGCTATTGAATTTATTACGCTATGTATAATAAAAGAGGTCAGGTAACTGTTTTTGTAATTTTGGGAATAATTCTTGTTGCAGTTGTTGCTTTTGTTTTGTACACCACAGGGGTTTTCACTAGGTTTGGAATTGGTGGAGAAACTGGAGATGTTTTTGTTGGTTCTCAGGTTGAACCTTCTAAAGTTATTGTAAGAGATTGCGTTGAACGAAGTTTGGTTAATGGTATATTGTTTGTTTCTGTTCAAGGTGGTTATTTCGATCCAGTTTATTATGAAACTTTGGGTGGGCATGATGTTAGTTACGCTTGCAAAGATGGTATTAATTCTTTACCTTTATTGAGTTTTATTGAAGGAGAGATAGCGCAGTTTATGGCACAAGATTCTGAAATGGATAATATTCAAAATTGTATTTCTGATGGTTTTAATAGTCTTGAGAGTAGGGGGATAAATGTTGAGTATAGTTTTGGAGATTTGGCCTTGCCCACTCCAAGGATTAATAATGATGGTATGGCTCAAGATATTGATTTTTCATATAATTTGAAGAAAGGTACCGATGTCGCACAAGTTGGAGATTTGAGAGTAGATGTTCCTTCTAGTTTGAGAGCAGTTTATGATATTGCGGTTGATGTAGTTAATACTGAATGTTCAGGAATTGAGTTTGATATTGATGATTATGTTTGGGAAGCTTCCCAAGCTTATGATGTCTTAGCTGCGTCTATTGCAAATAGTCAGATCGTTGATGGATATCAGCCATGGTATTTAACTAGTTTCGATCCAGAAGGTAATGGGGAATCCTTGAGATTCCATTTTATTATTGAACAATGAAAAGAACATATGAAAAAGGGGTTGCTGTATTTTTTTCGTTTTTGATAGTTTTTGCTGTGTTTAATTTTGCTTTGATATTTAATGTTAAAGAAGTTAGTGCTGCCAATGTAGACACCTGTAGTTTAACTGAAGATGGAAATTATTGTGTTGAAGTTCCAAATGGGGAAGGTTGGGGGGATTATGGTGGTTGTGTTCCAGGTCATGAATATCCATATACTATGAGAATTGATCCTGCCTTAACTGATTGTAATGTTGGTTGGTGTGTTCCTTCTGGAGATGGCTCTTGTTTATCCAACGTTGAAGAAATAAGATGTACGATTGAGCAGAGTGGAGCATTTTATTTGAATGAACCTGTTGAGTGTAATACTGGTTGTTGTGAACTTTATTCTTCCAGTTGTAGTTTAGAAGAACAGAAGGTTTGTCAAGTTGATTTGGGTGGTGTTTGGTCTGGGCCAAGTGATGATGCACAGAGTTGTAACTTGCAATGTGCTGGAAGTACTCTTGGATGTTATAAAGAGGCAAATGGTTTTTGTGAATACGGATTGTTAGAAGAATTTCAAAATTTTCCTGATTTTGATGTAAATGATTTTTATATTACTTTAGATCCAGCTACTGGGCCTTTTTGTTCTGATGTAGTTGGTTGTCCAAGTTATAATGAAGGAGAAGCTTATCACTCTTGTGGAGATGGTACAACTGATGATGACATATGGGATGTTTATCATTATGATAGCGAAGGTAATAGGGAAGCTAAATCAGAAACTTGTGGTCCGCCAGATAGTCAGTGTCAAGATCCTGACGGGAAGGGTGGAGAAATTAATGGTGAATGTGTAACTACAGATTGTATTGAGGATTGTCCTGATTGTTATCCTAATAGTTTTAGAAGTGGTGAATCTGTTTGTGTTAATGTGTTAGATGGATTTTTTCATAATTCTTTGAGAAGTAGATATCTTGAAAATTATCAGATAAATTGTCAGAATGGAGTTGTTGCTCCTCAGTTTAGTGATGATTGGAAAAGTAGAGATCTGCGTTGTAGTGATATTGAGACCGATGATGGTCGTTTTAGAACAAATTGGATTGATAACGAATGGGAGTCTTGCGCAGGTTGTGGTGAAAATGATGGATTTGGATTGAATCAAAATTGGTTAGACTTTACAGGTTTTGCTCCAATAATAGGTCCCAATATTATAATTCCTCTTGCAGGTAATGGTTGTGAGTTGGATGTTACATGTAGCGATAAAGGAGACTGTAGGTATGATAGGGATATTTGGGCGCCAATTGGTAGTTGCAATCCAAAGTATCCTCCTGGAACTATAGATAAATGTGGTGACTGTGGTTTGGGTGGAGATCGTACAACAAATCTTTGTACTTTGGAAGAATGTAATGCGCTTGGAGATTGTGTTTTTGAGGAAGGCGGTCCTGCCGGTTATGGTACTGCCGCTGCTTTGGCTTTGGGTACTTTAGGAAGTTGTGTTGCAGGAGGTTTAGTTCTTTGGGCTATTCCTGGAATTGGTCCAAGTAGTGCTGGTGCTGCTTGGAGCACTTGTTATGGTCTTATGGTTGGACTTGGTGGACCTCAATTGTTATTTTGGGGAGCAGCTACAATGGTGTATGGTTCTTTTGCTGCTAGTGGAACACAGGAAGAGATTGAATATAATATTGATGATCAAATTTATCATGATGGAGATCTGAAGATGGCTTATGCTCTTATTTCTGCTAAATCATTTTTAGATAATTTGGATGAAGAGACATTGGGTGAACTTGAGAATGAATTTGTAGTTGATGAGGTTGGTGGAGAAGGAGTTGGTGTTGCAGGTGCAATTGGAAGATCTCTTTTGTGGGGTGGAGTCGTTTCTACTATTGTTGCTCCTACATTGGTTGGATTAAACCAAATTTTGTTTAGTCAACAAATTAATATTAATGCAATGGGTGCGGCTATCGATGAGCTATTTGGTATAGGTGAGTTTTATCAAATACAATCTTTGGCCAATGTTATGGTTGCAGTTGGTTTGGTTTCTCAGTATGTTACTCTTGCAGAGTCTATTCAGACTGGAAATTGTTATGCGGAAAATGAAGAGAGGCCGATTACTAATAGTGATAGTTGTGAGCAATGTGGTACTTCTGAAGGTCAATGGTATTGTACTAAAGATAGGTGTGAGATTTTGGGTGGCTATGCAGGTTGGTGTCAATATATTCCTTTTGAGGAAGGTGGAACTCTTGATGGGCTGTGTTTGCCGGATAATCCAGACGATACAAGTCCACCATCTGTAGAAAGTGTTAGTGCTCAGTTTTATAATCTAGATAATGAAACTCTTGTTGGACCTGTTTCTGAAGAAAGTGGAAATAGTTTGGATGTTAACGAACTTATACCGTGGAGTTCTACATACGCAAATGTAAATATTACGACCTCTGAGGAAGCAACATGTTCGTATAGCTTGGAAAGAGATGTTAGTTATAGTGGCGGAACGAGATTTACAGCTGATGATACTTACTTTAGTCACGGAGTCAAAGTTTGGTTTGACGAAGGTGATAGATTAAGGGGTGAAGTTTATGTTTACATTAAATGTAAGGATTATATAGGTAACGAAATGGATCCTTACAACAATGATAATTTTGTTAGCTTTGAATTTGAAAGTAGACCCGATAGAGAACCCCCAGTTATAGATTACATAGCTCCTTTGAATCCTTCAATTCCAGAAGGGACAGATGAAGTTGAATTGAATTTGTTTGCTTATGATCCTGGTGGCGTTGGTGATTGTAGATATTCTAAGGAAAGTGAGGTTTCTTATATTGATATGACTGGTTTTGGTCAAGGAACTCCTGTTCAATGTACTCAAGTTGATGATACTTGTAAGGGTTTTTCAACTGTATTTGATTTAACTGAAAGGGGTTGGGGCATTGAGCTTAATGAGTCAGAAGGAGTTGTTCTTTATCCATTGTACATATTGTGTGAAGATTTAGGTGGTAATGTAATGTATGATCCTTTTGAATGGGCCTTACAAGTTTGGCCAGGATTTGAGTTTACAATAGTTTCTCCAACAGAGGGTCAACAGTTTTATGATGATGATGTTCAGATTTCTGTTTTAACTGGTAGAGATACCACATGTACGTATACTCTTGTTGGTGGTGGACTTAACATACAAGGTAACTTTTCAGATGGAGCACTTGGTACTGAACACATTTCAATAGAATTTGATTTGCCTGGCAGTCCAGGTGGAGAGAATTATGATTTGGAAGTAACTTGTACTGATTATGCTGGCAATGAAGTTATGGAAGAAGTTGACTTTTATTTATTTTCAGATGTTAATGCTCCAAGATTATTGAGATTGTATACTTCTAGCAATAGGCTGAATATTGTTTTGGATGAAGAAGCAAGTTGTGTTTATAGAACTGAAGAGTTGGATGAGAGACCTATGATTGGTAGCGGATTCACCCATAGTGCAGACTTGGATATTGATTCTAGTAGATATGAGATTACTTGTATAGATACTTGGGATAACGAAGCAAATTATGTAATCTATCCATAAAAATGAAGAAAGGACAAGTTATTGGGCAACCGTTTATTTACATCTTTGCAATAATTGTAATTGCATTAATTCTTTTTTTTGGTTTTAAGATGGTAAAGAATATTATGGAGTTTGAAGAGGATGTTGATTATGCAGATTTTTTGAATAATTTTGATAATGAAATAAATGTTGTTTACGCAGAATCTTTTGGAAGTACAAAATCTTTGGAAAGTTTGAGAGTTCCTGATGAAGTTACTGAGATTTGTTTTGTTGTTATTAATAGTGATTATGTCGGGGATGGTCCATCAGATGAAAATTTAATAATATATTTGGCTGAAAAGTTTAGCGTTCAAGGTGTTGAAGAGAATGTTTTCTTTGTAAAGGATAGTATTGAAGGAAGAATTTTTAGTAAGTTATCTATTGAACAAGATTTTTGTGTTAGTGATTTTGAAGATGTTATTTTAGAAAAACAGGTAAGTGATGTAAAGATAAGTTAGTTAATGTAAAGATATTTAAATAGTAATAATAAAAATTAAGTTATGGGAAAAAGAGGACAGGGTATGCAGTTTAATTGGATTTTTGTTGTTGTTGCCGGTGCTATAATTCTTGCAATGTTTACTGGTTTTGCAGTTAAGTATGTTGATTTAAGAGAATCAATAAATGATGCTGAAATTGGAAGAGGACTTGATCAGATTTTTTTAAGTGCTAAGTCTACTGCACAATACAAAACTTTTGATATTGGTAGGGAGTTTGATATTAATTTTTTCTGTGATGAATCTGTTAATGAATTTATTATAAATAAAAATTATGGTCAAGAATATGATTATGTTCTTTTTGGTGGAGATTATGAAGATGTTGAAGAATTAATTATTTGGAGTAGAGAATTTAAGCATCCATTTAGAGTTGATAATATAATTTATGTTTTTGATCCAAGAAAGACTGTAGCAGTTATTGGAGATGCACAAGGTTTTGAGGATGGATTGCCTGAAGGAATACAAGTTGTTAATCAAAATCAGGCAGATATTGTTGTGAATGCAGGACCAAATGAAGATTTGGCTTTTGTTTATGCTAGAATGGTTTCTGATGATGAAACTTATAATTGTGGTGTTGAGTTATTGCAAGATAAATTTGAGAATGTAAAAAGTATTTATTATGGAAAGGCATCAAATATGCCTGGTTGTGCTTCTATTTATGCTGATTTGAGAACTGAATTAACTATGCTTAGTTTAGATTCTGATGTTGAGAGTTTGGAAGATAAAAATAGAGATTTGAGTGATGTTGGTTGTGAGGTGGTATTTTGAAGAGAGGGCAACTACAAATACAAGAGACTGCAATTGTTATATTCATAATTACAGTGATAATCGCTATTGCCTTGATTGTTTTCTATAGATATACTATTGATGATATTAAGGATGATAATGCTCGTTATTTAGATATAAAAGCTAAGGGATTGATAGAAATTCTTCCAAATTTGCCAGAATTGAAGGTTTCTGAGCTAGGAATTGAGGCAGATTGGTGTATTGATAAGAAAAAAGCTTTAATTTTTGATAATGGATTTTATGATTTTGGACGAAAGCGGCTTAAAATTGATGAAATTGTGCTTTATGATGAATTAGGGGTTGGACAGGATACAAGGAAGTTCAGTTCTCCTGTTTGTATGTATGATCCAATGAATGGAAGGAAGACAATGGCTAAATTGGTGGTAGAATGGTGAAAAAAGGCCAAATTGAGGCAATGGGGCTTGTTATAATACTAGTTTTGCTGGTTTTGTTAGGTTTGTTTTTCTTGAAATATTCTGGTAAGGAAGAAGTTGATAGTGATAGATTTTTGACTATTAGGGCCAATAATTTTTTGAATTCCTTGCGACAAGTATCTATTGGAGTGAATAGTTTTGAAGATTTGGCTTTAGAGTGTTGTGCTGGTGGTAATTGTGGGAATGTTGGACCTAGGGTGTCAGCTAATGGAGATGGCTATTTGGATGAGGACTTTTATTTTG